>DATHND010000060.1:0-8662 GCA_035486335.1 Solirubrobacteraceae bacterium | reverse complement strand
TGCGCTGCGAGATCAGCGGCAGCGTCGGGCCGCTGATCGCCGCGCTCGCCGGACACGAGGTGGTCGCGCTGAGCAGCCGCGAGCCGTCGTTGGAGGAGATCTTCCTGCACCACTACGACAGCTCCGACGGCCGTGTCGGCGACTAGCGCGATCGCGCGACGCGCGCTTGCCGACTCGCGCGTGCGCAACGCCTCCTACGCCGCCCTGTTCGCGCTCGTCGCCTACGCGCAGGCGATCGGCTACCGCAACGCTTACCCGACGATCGCTTCGCGCCTCGCGTTCGCGCGCGCGTTCGGCGACAACGCCAGCGTACGCCTGTTCTACGGCAAGCCGTACGACCTGCTGACGGTCGGCGGCTACTCGGCGTGGCGCGTCGGCGGCCTGCTGGCGATCTTCGCGGGCATCTGGGGCATCCTCGCGAGCGTCCGTGCGCTGCGCGGCGAGGAGGACGCCGGCCGCAGCGAGCTCGTGCTGGCGGCGCCGATCACGCGAGGAGCCGCGTATGCGGCCATGCTCGTCGCGGTCGGCGCAGGCGCGCTCGCGCTGTGGGCGGCGATCTTCGTCGGCCTGCTCAGCGGGCGCCTCGCGGCCGGCGGGTCGGCCTACCTGGCGCTCGCGACGGTCGCGCCGGCGTTCGTCTTCGCCGGCGTCGGCGCCGTGGCGAGCCAGCTCGCGCCGACACGCCGGCTCGCGCTCGAGCTCGGCAGCGCGGCGCTCGTCGTCGCGCTGCTGCTGCGCGTGATCGCCGACACGGCGTCCGGCCTGGAATGGCTGCGCTGGGTCACGCCGCTCGGCTGGAGCGAGGAAATGCGCGCGTTCACGGGGACGCACGCGGCGGTTCTTGCGCTGCCGCTGGCGGCCGGGACGCTGCTGCTGCTAGCCGCCGGCAAGCTCGCGCTGCGCCGCGACGTCGGCAGCGGCGTGCTGCGCGAACGCGACGAAGCGCGCACGCGCCTGCGCCTGCTGTCCTCGCCGACGGCGCTCGCGCTGCGCGAGGAGCGCGGCAGCCTCGCCGGTTGGCTGCTCGGTGTCGGCCTGTTCGCGCTGATCGTCGGGCTGATCTCGACGAGCATCTCGAAAGCCGGCGTCTCGGCGGCGCTGCAGCGCCAGCTGCAGAAGCTCGGCGGCGTGTCGGTGATCGAGCCGGCCGGCTACATCGGCTTCTCGTTCCTGTTCTTCGTGCTCGCGATCAGCCTGTTCTGCGCCTCGCAGCTCGCCGCGGCGCGCCACGAAGAGGCGGAGGAGCGCCTGGAGACGCTGTTCGCGCAGCCCGTCGACCGCCGCCGCTGGCTGGCGGGCCGGATCGCGCTCGCGCTCGGCGGCGCGGCCGTGCTCTCGCTCACCGCGGGCGTGCTCGCGTGGGCTGGCGCAGCGCTGCAGGGGGCCGACGTGACGTTCGCGAGCATGCTCGAAGCCGGCGCGAACTGCCTGCCGGTGGCGCTGCTGTTCGGCGGCCTGGCCGCGCTCGCGTTCGCGCTCGCGCCGCGCGCCGGCGTCGGCGTCGGCTACGGGCTGATCGCGGCGGCGTTCGTCTGGCAGCTGCTCAGCGGGCTGCTGGAAGCGCCCGCGTGGCTGCGCGAGTTGAGCCCGTTCGAGCATGTCGGCCTCGTGCCGGCGCAGGACTTCAAGGCGCTCGCCGCGCTCGTCATGCTCGCGCTCGCCGCCACCTGCTCGTTGTCGGCGCTGTGGCTGTTCCGCCGGCGCGACCTGACAGGGGTGTAGGCGTGCTGCAGCCCGTCTCCGTCGGGCAGTGGTCGCTGCGGGCGTACGACGGCGTCGTGCCCGAGGCGATCCTCGAAGAGCTGCGCGAGCAGGCGCGCGCGCTGCGCGGCGCGCGCATCCTGCAGATCAACGCGACCGCCTACGGCGGCGGCGTCTCGGAGCTGCTGCGCTCCTCGATCCCGTTGCTGCGCGACCTCGGGCTCGACGTCGAGTGGCAGGTGATCGGCGGCAGCCCCGAGTTCTTCCGCGCGACGAAGGCGCTGCACAACGCCCTCCAGGGAGCGCCCGCGAGCCTGACGCGGGCCGAGCGCGAGGCGTACCTGGCGTGCACGCGCGAAAACGAGCCGCAGCTCGACGGCGGCTATGACTTCGTGTTCGTCCACGACCCGCAGCCGGCCGCGCTGCTGAGCGTCCACGGCCGCGGCAGCGCGCGATGGCTGTGGCGCTGCCACATCGACACCTCGCAGCCGAACCTCGACGCGTGGCGCTTTCTGCGACCGTTCATCGCCGACTTCGACGCGGCGGTCTTCACGATGCCCGAGTTCGTGCCGCCCGACGTGCCGGTCGCGAAGGTGCGGGTGATCCCGCCGGCGATCGACCCGCTGAGCCCGAAGAACCTCGATCTGCCGCGACGCACCGCCAACCAGATCCTCGACTGGATCGGGATCGAGGAGCCGGGGCGACTCGTCACGCAGGTCTCGCGGTTTGACCCGTGGAAGGACCCGTTCGGGGTGATCGCCGCGTACCGGCTCGTGCGCGAGGAGGTTCCCGAGCTGCAGCTCGCGCTCGTCGGCTCGATGGCGCTCGACGACCCCGAGGGCTGGGACATCTATCGCCAGCTGACCGACCGCGCCGAGCACGACCCGCTGATCCACATCTTGACGAACCTGACCGGCGCGAGCAACGTCGAGGTCAACGCTTTCCAGCGCCTGTCCGAGGTCGTCGTGCAGAAGTCGATCCGCGAGGGCTTCGGGCTCGTCGTCAGCGAGTCGCTGTGGAAGGGCACGCCGGTCGTCGCCGGACGCGCCGGCGGGATCCCGCTGCAGATGCCCGATGGCGTCGGCGGCCTGCTCGTCGACTCCGTCGAGGAGTGCGCCGCCGCGATGCTGCGACTGCTGGGCGACCGCGAGCTCGCCGAGCAGCTCGGCGAGTCCGGTCGCGAGCACGTGCGCGAGCGCTTCCTGCTCCCCCGCCTGCTGCTGGACGAGCTGAAGCTGCTGCGCGAGCTAGCGGCCTGAGCGTTCGCCGATCGGCTGGCCGCCGGCGCCCTGCAGGTTTGGGCAGGTTCGCGCAGGAATCGTCGCGCGCGCCGTAGATTCAACTATCCGGACTTGCGGGCTATTACGGTACCCACTCGCCACGGTGGTCGCGATCCTGCCCTCATGGCCAAGCTCGAACGGATTCGAGGGCATCGCGAGAGCGGGAAAGGCCCCGCCGTGCGACGCAGGCGCTCGCTCGCGATCGCCGGCGCGATCCTCGCGACCGGCCTGCTCGCCTCGCTTGCTGGTGGCCTGTTGTGGCGCTCGGACGTCCGCGACCAGCAGCGTCGGTCGTTCGAATCGACGGCGGCGGACGTCTCCGCGACGCTGCATACGATGCTTCGCCGCGACGCCGACTTCGTCGGGGCGCTGCGCGCGGTCCTGACGATGGAGCCGAGCATGAGCGCGACGCGATTCGACCGGTGGTTCTCGTCGCTGTCCGGCCGCGAACGTCAAAGCGGCAGCGTCGGCACAAGCGTCGTGCTGTCGCTGCCCGCAGCTGCCGCCGTCGGCTTCCAGGCACGCCGCAACGCCGACCCCGCGTTCCGCGCGTTCGTCGGCGGGCACACGCTCGTGGAGCGCCCGCGCGGCCGGGCGCGAACTTGCCTGCCGGCGGCCGGTGCGACGGTCACCGGTCCCATCGCTCGGCAGCTCGCCGAAGAGGTGCAGCAGGATTGGTGCAACCCCGCCACGCTGACCGGCAGCACGCAGGCGGCACCGCTGCGCGAGCAGGCCGAAAGCGGCGAGCTGCTGGTCTTTCCGATCGCTGCACAGGGCCTGCGCACGACGTTCTTCCAGGCCGCCTTCTACCGGGCTGGACTGCCGCTCGCAACGGCGGCGCAGCGGCGCACGGCGACCGTCGGCTGGGTGCTGAGCTCGTTCGACATCCCGACCGTCATCGCGACCGCACGCGGCGGCCACAGCGGGCTCGACCTCGCTCTGTACCACGCGAACCCGGGCGACCCGCGCCAGCTGATCGATCGGATCGGCCAGCCCGCGCCGGCGCACGCGTTCACCCGTCGCACGACGTTCCAGATCGAAGGCGCCTGGTCGCTCCTCGTCACGCAGGCGCGCGGCGCCGCAATCGGCCTCGCGCCCGACCTCCAGGCGCTGCTCGCGTTCCTCGTCGGCGCCGTCATCAGCGCGCTCCTGTCGGCGATCGTGCTGCTGCTGACACGCTCGCGCGAGCACGCGCTCGGGCTCGTGCGCCAGAAGACCGGCGAGCTGCGCCACCAGGCGCTTCACGATGCGCTCACCGGCCTGCCCAACCGCCTGCTGGCGATGGACCGCCTGGAGCAGATGCTCGCGCGCGCCAGGCGCTCGCACGGACCGGTCGCGGTGCTGTACATCGACCTCGACGGCTTCAAGCACGTCAACGACACGTTCGGACACCCGGCCGGGGACGAGCTGCTGCGCGCCGTCGCGGCGCGCCTGGATTCGGTGTTCCGCGCCGGCGACACGGCGGCGCGCCTGAGCGGCGACGAGTTCGTCGTGCTCGTCGACAACGGCACGCTCGCCGCCGGCGCCGAGCCGGTCGCCGAGCGCCTGCTGGCAGTCCTGCGCCAGCCATATGACCTCGGGCCGCGGCTCGGCCGGCGCCTGTCGCTGACGGCGAGCATCGGCGTCGCGCTCGACGTCGGCGCGACCGCCGAGGAGCTGCTGGGCAGCGCCGACCTCGCGCTGTACGAGGCGAAGGCGAAGGGGCGCGACCGCTACGAGCTGTTCGACTCGAGAATGAGGACGGCCTCACAGGACCGGCTGACGCTCGAGCTCGACCTGCGCGAGGCGCTCGAGCGCGAGCAGCTGTTCCTGCTCTACCAACCGACGTTCGACCTGCGCACGGAGACGATGGTCGGCGTCGAGGCGCTCGTCCGCTGGCATCACCCGACGCGCGGCACGATCGGCCCGGACGAGTTCATCCCGATCGCCGAGCAGAGCGGGCTGATCGTCCCGCTCGGCCGCTGGGTCCTCGGCGAGGCCTGTCGCCAGGCAGCCGCGTGGGCGCACGCGGGTCATCCGCTCGGCGTCGCCGTCAACGTCTCGACCCGCCAGCTCGAGGCCGACGACCTGATCGACGACGTGCGCGGCGCGCTCAGCGACAGCGGCCTCGATCCCGCATCGCTGACGCTCGAGATCACCGAGACGGCGCTGATGCGCGACGCCGACACGAGCATTCGACGGCTGAGCCAGCTCAAGGGGCTCGGCGTCCGCATCGCGATCGACGACTTCGGCACGGGCTACAGCTCGCTCACCTACCTGCGCCGGTTCCCCGCCGACGCGCTGAAGATCGACCGATCGTTCATCGGCGGCGTCGCCACGAGCGAGGAGTCCACGGCGCTGATCCGCACGCTCGTGCAGCTCGGCCGCTCGCTCGAGATCACGACGCTCGCCGAGGGCATCGAGGACGTGGCGCAACTGCACACCTTGCAGCGCGAGCACTGCGACCAGGGCCAGGGATTCCTGTTCTCGCGACCGGTCGAGCCCGAGCAGATCGAGGACCTGCTCAGCAGGCGCGTCGGCACCGAGCTCGACGGCGCGAGCCAACGCGCGGCTCAACCCCCGAGTGTCGCCCTGACCTGACGCGCGATCTCGCGGTCCTCGCGAGCCGCGATCACGAGCGTCGCGACGTCGGCACCGGGCGAGGAGATCACGCCGTCGCCGTCGAGCGCGCCGTTGCGCGCGTGGTCGATCGACACGCCGAGGAAGCCGAGCCCGTCGCACGTGCGCTCGCGCACGGCGGCCGCGCGCTCGCCGACGCCGCCGGTGAAGACGAGCGCGTCGAGACCGCCGAGCGCGGCGCTCATCGCGGCGATCGCGGCGCGCAGGCTGCGCAGGTAGACGGCGAGCGCGAGCTCGGCGCGCGCGTCGCCGCGCTCGGCGCGAGCGAGGACCTCGCGCATGTCGGCGGTGCCGCACAGGCCGAGCAGGCCCGAGCGGTGCTCGAGGGCCTCGGCGAGCTCGTGCGGCGGAACGCGCTCGCGCTCGGCGAGCCACAGCAGCATGCCCGGGTCGACGCTGCCCGAGCGCGTCGCCATCACGAGCCCGTCGAGCGGGGTGAAGCCCATCGTCGTGTCGCGCGACTCGCCGTCGGCGATCGCACACAGCGAGGCGCCGGCGCCGAGATGGCAGCTGACGAGCCGCAACCCCTCGACCGGGCGCTCGAGCAGCCGCGGCGCGCGGCGCGCGACCCATTGGTGTGAGAGGCCGTGGAAGCCGTACCGTCGCAGGCCCCAGCGCTCGCGCCACTCGGCGGGCAGCGCGAACGTGCGCGCGGACGCCGGCATCGTCGCGTGGAACGCGGTGTCGAAGCACGCGACCGCCGGCACCGCCGGCAGCGCCGCGCCGACGGCGTCGAGCGCCGCGAGCGACTTCGGCTGGTGCAGCGGCGCGAGCTCGATTAGCTCGCGCAGCGCGCGCTCGACCTCGCCGTCGATCGGCACCGGCCCCTCGAAGCGCTCGCCGCCGTGGACGATCCGGTGCCCGACGGCGTCCGCCTCGGCGAGCCCGCCGGCGAGGCCCGCGCGCAGCTCGTCGGGGTCGATCCGCGCGCGCGGCGCGTCGAGCTCGCGCTCGTCGAGCAGCGCGTCGCGCTCGTCGAGCAGGCTCAGCTTGAGGCTGCTCGAGCCGGCGTTGACGACGAGCACGCGCACGGCTCAGGCGACTTAGCCGTGGCCCGCCGGGGCGCTCCCCGACGCTGCGCTCGGCGCGGCCGGGTCCGGCCAGACCCAGTCGCGCAGCTCCGGCGGGTCATCGCCGTGCTCGCGCGTGTAGGCGCGGTGGCGCAGGCGCTCGTCGCTCATGTGCTGGCGCAGGTGCGCCGCGCGCTCGCGCAGCCCGGGGACGCGGTCGATCACGTCCATCACCAGGTGGAAGCGATCGAGGTCGTTCAGCATCACCATGTCGAACGGCGTCGTCGTCGTGCCCTCCTCCTTGAAACCGCGCACGTGGATATTGTCGTGGTTGGCGCGCCGGTAGGTCAGACGGTGAATCAGCAGCGGGTAGCCGTGGTAGGCGAAGATCACCGGACGGGAGGTCGTGAACAGCGTGTCGAACTCCTCCTCGGCCAGGCCGTGCGGGTGCTCGGAGTCCGGCTGCAGGCGCATCAGGTCGACGACGTTGAGTACGCGCACCTTCAGCTCGGGCTGCTCGCGCCTGAGGATCGCCGCGGCGCCGAGCGTCTCGAGCGTCGGCACGTCGCCGGCGCACGCGAGCACGACGTCCGGCTCCTCGCCTTCGTCGTTGCTCGCCCAATCCCACACGCCGAT
Source organism: Solirubrobacteraceae bacterium (assembly GCA_035486335.1). GTDB lineage: Bacteria > Actinomycetota > Thermoleophilia > Solirubrobacterales > Solirubrobacteraceae > Palsa-744. The sequence goes on along the minus strand of DATHND010000060.1, from coordinate 1,416 downwards.
CCCACGCGTGCAGTGGACGATCGCCTCGTCGATCGTGAGGTAGTCGAGCGCCGGCTGCTTGCCGGCGACGATCACGTTGACGTAGTCGCGGCTGCGCAGGCAGTGGTCGGCGACCGACAGCAGGCAGTTGGTGTCCGGCGGCAGGTAGACGCGGACGATCTCGGCCTTCTTGTTGACGACGAGGTCGATGAAGCCGGGGTCCTGGTGGGAGAAGCCGTTCTGGTCCTGGCGCCAGACGTGCGATGAGAGCAGGTAGTTGAGCGAGGCGATCGGCCGTCGCCACGGGATCTCGCGCGAGACCTTCAGCCACTTCGCGTGCTGGTTGAACATCGAGTCGACGATGTGGATGAACGCCTCGTAGCAGTTGAACAGGCCGTGACGGCCGGTCAGCAGGTAGCCCTCGAGCCAGCCCTGGCAGAGATGCTCGGAGAGCGCCTCCATCACGCGCCCGTCGGGCGCGAGGTGGTCGTCCGCGGGCCGGCGCTCGGCCTCCCACGTGCGGTCGGTCGCCTCGAACACGGCGCCGAGGCGGTTCGACGCCGTCTCGTCCGGTCCGACGACGCGGAAGTTCTCGCCGTTGCGCTCGATCACGTCGCGTAGGAAGCCGCCGAGCACGCGCGTCGCCTCGCTCGAGACCGCGCCCGGCCGCTCGACCGCGACGCCATACTCGCGGAAGTCCGGGAGCTCCAGATCGCGCACCAACAGACCGCCGTTGGCATGCGGATTGGCGCCCATCCGCCGCTCGCCGCGCGGCGCGAGCTGCGCGAGCTCCGCATGCAGCGCACCATGCTCGTCGAAAAGTTCCTCGGGCCGGTAGGAGCGCATCCACGACTCCAGCTGCGCGAGGTGCTCGGGCTTGGCCTGCAGGTCGGCGAGCGGCACCTGGTGCGAGCGAAACGACCCCTCGGCGGGCAGGCCGTCGACCTCGTTCGGACCGGTCCAGCCCTTCGGTGTGCGCAGCACGATCATCGGCCAGCGCGGACGCCCCGCCTCCTCGCCGGCCCGCGCCCGGCGCTGGATCACGGCGATCTCATCGCACACCTCCGCGAGCGTCGCGGCCATCAGCTGGTGCATGTTCGCCGGCTCCGAGCCCTCGACGAAGCGCGGCTCGTAGCCGTAGCCGCGCAACAGCGCGCGCAGCTCCTCCCGCGGGATCCGCGCAAGCACGGTCGGCGCGGCGATCTTGTAGCCGTTGAGGTGCAGCACCGGCAGCACCGCGCCGTCGCGGACCGGGTCGAGGAACTTGTTCGAGTGCCAGCTGGCGGCGAGCGGGCCGGTTTCGGCCTCACCGTCGCCGATCACGCAGCAGACGAGCAGCTCGGGGTTGTCGAACGCGGCACCGAACGCGTGCACGAGCGAGTACCCGAGCTCGCCTCCCTCGTGGATCGATCCCGGCGTCTCCGGCGCGACGTGGCT
>DATHND010000059.1:0-13142 GCA_035486335.1 Solirubrobacteraceae bacterium | reverse complement strand
ACTACCTGGCGCAGTTCGCCGGTGTGCCGGACGACCTGGCTGCCGACGTTCGTGCCGACCTTGCTCTCGTCGACGTCGAAGATCGCGACGACGCGAAAGCCGTGGTCGGCGAAGATGTCCGAGGAGGCGATCGCCTTGCCGAGGTGCCCGGCGCCGAGCAGCGCGATGTTGTGCTGGCCGGCGGTGCGCAGGATCTTGCGAATCTGCGAGACCAGCGACTCGACGTTGTAGCCGACGCCGCGCTTGCCGAACTTGCCGAAGCCCGACAGGTCGCGACGGATCTGCGTCGAGTTGACGTGCGTGTAATCCGACAGCTCCTGCGAGGAGATCGTCTCCTTGCCCATCTTCTTCGCCTGCGTAAGCACCTGCAGGTAGCGCGACAGGCGTGCCGCGACGCCGAGCGAGAGACGCTCGCCGGCCGCCGCGACGCCGTCCGTCTGAACCTCGCGCGGGCGCGTCGTCGGTTCTCCGTAGCTCATCTTCGTGACTCTAGACGCTCTCGCAGGGCCGGCTCGTCAACGAAGTGGTCGAACAGCTCCTCGCCGTCGAGCGCGATTACCGGCACGCGCTCGAAATACGCGCGCTGCAGCGCCTCGTCGCCGTCGATGTCGAGCTCGGTCAGCGCGAATCGCAGCTCGCGCTGCATCCGCCGCAGCGTCGCCATCGCCTCCGCGCAGAGATGGCAATCCGGGCGCGAATAGACCGTCACGTCGCCGATCATCGCGCCGCGCGTTCGCCCGTCGCGTACGCGTCGAGACCGAGGTAATCGGGGTAGGAGACGCGCTCGCCGTAGCGCGCCGCGCTCGCGATCATCGCGGCGTTGTCCGTGCACAGAACGCGCGCCGGTACGCGCAGCGTCACGCCGAGCCCCGCCAGGCGATCGCGCAGCGCGCCGTTCGCCGCGACGCCGCCGCCGACCGCGAGGCGCTCGACGCCGGTCCGCTCCAGCGCTCGCTCGACGCGCTCGACCAGGTTGTCGACGATCGCCGCCTGATAGGACGCCGCGAGGTCCGCCGCCCGCGTCCGCGCCTCCTCGTCGGAGAGCTCGCGCAGTCGATACAGCAGCGCCGTCTTCAACCCGGCGAACGAGAAGTCGAGGCCGCGCGCGAACGCCTCGCGCTGGACGCCGCGCCCGCCCTTCGCGCGCTCGGCGCGCGAGCCGGGGAACACGAACGCCGTCGCGTCGCCGTCGCGCGCCAGCCGCTCGAGCGCCGCGCCGCCGGGGTAGCCGAGCCCGAGCATCCGCGCGCCCTTGTCGAACGCCTCGCCGGCGGCGTCGTCGAGCGTGCGCCCGAGCACCTCGAAGCCGTCGTGCTCGCGCACGTGCGCGAGCAGCGTATGGCCGCCGCTAGCGATCAGGCAGACGAACGGCGGCTCGAACGCGCCCTCCTGCCCGCCCTCGGGCAGGAGGAAGTTCGCCGCGACGTGGCCCTGGATGTGATCGACCGGCGCAAACGGCAGCTCGCGCGCCGCCGCGAGCGCCTTCGCCGTCGAGAGGCCGACGAGCAGCGCGCCTACCAGACCCGGACCCTGCGTCGCCGCGACGAGCTCGACGTCGTCGAGGCCCACCGCCGCCTCGCCCAGCGCACGCTCGACGATCGCGTTGATGATCTCCAGATGATGACGCGAGGCGATCTCGGGGACGACGCCGCCGAAGTCCTCGTGCGCGACCTGCGAGGAGATCACGTTCGCGCGAATCGTCCCGTCCACGTCGATCACCGCCGCGCACGTGTCGTCGCAGCTCGTCTCCAGCGCGAGGATGCTCATACAGGCCCGGGGTTCGGGACGTCCTCGAGCGAGCCGGCGCGCGTCGCCGGCGTGCGCCACATCACGAGCGCGTCCTCGCCGTTGTCTTGGTAGTAGCGCCGGCGCGTGCCCGCCGCGCGAAACCCCTCGCGCTCGTACAGGTGGATCGCGACGGCGTTCGAGCGGCGCACCTCGAGCGTGTAGCGCGCCCGCTCGTCGCCGACGCGCTCGTACAGCTCGGCGAGCAGACGCGAGGCGATCCCGCCGCGCTGGCGGAAGCTGTCGACCGCGATGTTCATGACGTGCCAAACCGTGTCGTAGCGCGAGCAGATCAGGTAGCCGACGAGTCGCTCTTCGACGCCGTCCGCGGCGGCGGCCGATCCGGGCTCGACGAGCTCGGTCGCCGCCAGACAGATACCCGTCTGCTTCGACAGCTCGAGCACGAACATCGCCAGCGACCACGGCGTCGGGAACACGCGCCGCTCGATCGCCAGTACGTGCGGCAGGTCGGGGTAGCTGAGCGGGCGGATCCGCACGGCCGGTATGTCCTCTCCATCTTGCAGCGCCGGCGATGCGACCTCGCTCATCAGCGTGCTCCTCGCACCAGCGGCTCGCTCGCGTGCGCCGACTCCGATTGTGTTCCGAGCGCCGGCCGCCGGTCGCGCGCGAGCGCCGCGTCGGGCGCGCGACGGTAGTCGGGGAGCATCTCCTCGAGCGCGCTCGCCGCGCACGCGCCGGCGCCGAGCTCGCACAGCGCCGCCGCATCGAGCGCGTGCAGCGCGGAGCCCTCCGCCGCGACCGTCACGCCGCCCGCGCGCAGCTCAGGCGCGAAACGCACCGCGCCGTCGCCGACGGCCTGCCAGCTCTGCCCTGCCGGACCGCCCCGGCGCTCGATCTCCGCGACGATCCGCTCGAGCGCGAGCGGATCGAGCGCCTGCGCGAACGCGACCTCCTCGCGATCAGCCGCGAACGCCGACGCGAACGCCTCGCCGCGCCGCGCGTCGATCACCGCGATCGTCCCGCGCCCCGCGCCCTCCGTGCCCGAGCGCCGCATCGCGCCGAGCGCGAGCGCGTGCAACGTCGAGACGCCGGCCAGCTCGACGCCGAGCGACTGCGCGAGCCCACGCGCCGTCGCGATCCCGACGCGCAGCCCCGTGAAGCGTCCCGGCCCGACGCCGACCGCGATCCGCTCGATCGCGCTCCAGCGGATCCCAGCCTGCCCGAGCAGCTCGGCCGCCATCGCGAGCAGGCGCGTCGCGTGACCCGGGTGCGCGTCGGGCGGCGGGTCGTCATGCGCCTGCAACGTCGATCCGTCGGCCAGACGCAGCCCGACGACGGTCGCGTGCGTCGCCGTATCGAATCCGAGCACGGCCGTCTTCATCCTTCCCTCACCTCGATACGCCGACGATCCTCGCCCGCGTGCTCCAGCGACACCTCTACGCGCGCGCCCGCGAGCTCGCGGGCGGCGTCCGGCGGCCACTCGACGAACGCGATCCGACCCGCGCCGAGGTAGTCGGCCAGCAGGTCCGGGTCCTCGCGCTCGAGGCCCGCGAGCCGGTAGAGATCGAGATGCGAGACCGTCAGCCGATCGCGCGCGCGGTAGCGATGGCCGATGCTGAAGCTCGGGCTTGTGATCGGATCGGTCACGCCCAGCGCGCGCGCGGCGCCGCGCACGAGCGTCGTCTTCCCCGCGCCGAGCTCCCCGCGCACGAGCACGACATCGCCGTCTCGCAGGCCGCTCGCAAGCTCCGCTCCAAGCGTTTCGGTCTCGGACGGATCCGACGTGTCGACGACGTGCACGGCCACGACGAGACTTTAGAGCCCAGCGCGTCGCGTCGTTAAAGGCGATCGGCCCGCGGGAGAAAGGGACGCGGGCCGATCGTTACTCCTGGAGGGATGGAGACAAGGCCATTATCGGCGAGCTCCGTCGCCGACTTGAGGCCGGGGGAAAGAAATTTTCGACGGTCGCGCAGGAATCCCTCTTTGCAGGGAAAACGCCCGCGAACCCGCCCACGCGAGGGTCGAACAGACGTCCAGCCGGGGTCCAGTCAAACCCGTGTCTCGGCCGCTTAGAACAGGCCGAGCTGATCGGGCTCGATCGCCTGCTTCGCCGTGGCGGCCGCGCTTGACGAGGCCTCCTCGTCGTCCCGCTCCTCGAGCTCCGCTCGCTCGTCGCGCTCCGGCGGCGCCGCGAGCTCGTCCATCGCAGCCGCCGGCGGCTGCTCCGGCGCGCCCTGCGCCAACAGCTCCGGCAACCGCGCGAAGTCCTCGCGCAGCGTCTCGAGCATCCGCGGCGTGTACAGCGCCGCCGCCGGATGGAAGATCGGGTATAGGCGCACCGCGCGGCGGCCGAGCGTCAGCACCTCCGGTTGGCCGTGCAGGCGCGTGATTCCCGTCGGGTCGCCGCGCAACAGCTTCGTCGAGAAGTTGCCGAGCGTGCAGATCACCGTCGGCTCGATCAGCTCGACCTTCGTCGTTAGGTACTCCTGGCAGTTCTCGATCTCGATCGGTAGCGGGTCGCGGTTGCCAGGAGGTCTGCACATCAAGGTGTTCGCGATGAACACCTCCGAGCGCTGCAGTCCGATCTCCTCGAGCAGCGTGTCGAGGAGCTTCCCCGCCCTGCCAACGAACGGGATGCCCTGTTCATCCTCTGTTGCACCCGGCGCCTCGCCGACGAACATCAGGTCGGCGTCGGCGTTGCCCGCGCCGAAGACGACCGTCTTACGCGTCGCCGCGAGCTCGGGACAGCGCGTGCATTCCTTCGCCTGCGCGAACGACTCCTTCAGCAGCTCCCGCCGCTCCTCCGGCGTGCGTGCGACGTCCGTCGATGCCATCGGGCTCGAATGCTAATTGCTGCTTGCGAGCTGCCACGACCGAGATCGGCGCGTCGACCGTCGCGTTCCAGCAAATTCCGAGCTTTCGCCGCGGCGCGCCGGCGCGACACGTCGCGGCCGCGGCCGCCCGCTCGCCTGCGCAATGATCCCCCGCGTGCCACCAACCGACGAGCTGACGATCAAGGCACCGTTCGCCGGCGTCGTCGTGTCGATCGCGCACGGCGCCGACGAGCGCGTCGCCGCCGGCGCGCCGCTCGTCGTGATCGAGGCGATGAAGATGGAGCACGAGGTGCTCGCCGACGCCGGCGGCGTCGTGCGGCGCATCGAGGTCGTCGCCGGCGAGGCTGTCGAGGAGGGGCAAGCGCTCGTCGTGCTGAGCACGTCCGCCGCGCCGGGCGACGGCGCGTCGGGCGCGGCCGGCGAGGGCGATGTCGGCGCAGGCAGGGCAGGCACCAGCGATGCCGATGTTGCGGACGAGCCGGGCGGCAACGCCGGCGAGCGCGCCGACCTCGCAGCCGTCCGCGAGCGCCACGTGACCGGTCTCGACGCGGCGCGCGCGGACGAGGCCGCCAAGCGCCACGAGCGCGGCCGGCGCACCGCGCGCGAGAACCTCGCCGATCTCCTCGACGACGGCTCCTACGTCGAGTACGGCCCGCTGCTGTTCGCCGCGCAGGAGCAGCGCCGCTCGCGCGAGGAGCTGATCGCGCGCACGCCCGCCGACGGCCTCGTCGGCGGCGTCGGCGAGATCGACGGGCGCGCGTGCGTCGCGATGTCCTACGACTACACCGTCCTCGCGGGCACGCAGGGCATGCGCAACCACGCCAAGAAGGACCGCCTGTTCGACGTCGCCGAGCGGCGGCGACTGCCGGTCGTGCTGTTCGCCGAGGGCGGCGGCGGGCGACCGGGGGACGTCGACATGCCGATCGTCGCCGGCCTCGACTGCCGCGCGTTCCAGCTGTTCGCGCGGCTCAGCGGCCTCGTGCCGCTCGTCGGGATCGCCTCGGGCTACTGCTTCGCCGGCAACGCCGCGCTGCTCGGTTGCTGCGACGTCGTGATCGCGAGCGAGGACTCGAGCATCGGCATGGGCGGCCCGGCGATGATCGAGGGCGGCGGTCTCGGCGCGTTCGAGCCGTCAGCGGTCGGACCGATCGACGTGCAGGACGCAAACGGCGTGGTCGACCTGCGCGTCGCCGACGACCGCGCGGCGGTCGCCGCGGCGAAGCGCTACCTCTCGTACTTCCGCGGACCGACCGATCCCGGCGCGGCGCCCGACCAGGCGCTCCTGCGCGATCTGATCCCGGAGCGGCGCAAGCGCGTCTACGACGTCCGCCGCGTGATCGACGGGCTGTTCGACGGCGATTCCGTGCTCGAGCTGCGCCGCGGCTTCGGCGTCGGGATGGTCACTGCGCTGGCGCGCGTCGACGGCCGCGCGCTCGGCGTCGTCGCCAACGACCCGACGCACCTCGGCGGCGCGATCGACGCCGACGGCGCCGACAAGGCCGCGCGCTTCATCGGCATGTGCGACGCGTTCGCGCTGCCCGTCCTGTTCCTCTGCGACACGCCCGGCTTCATGGTCGGCCCGAGCGCCGAGCGCACCGCGACCGTCCGTCACTTCGCGCGGATGTTCCTCGGCGGCGCCAACCTCAGCGTGCCGTGCGGAACGATCGTCCTGCGCAAGGGCTACGGCCTCGGAGCCCAGGCGATGGCAGGCGGCGGCTTCAAGGCGCCGCTGTTCACCGTCGGCTGGCCGACGTCCGAGTTCGGCGGGATGGGGCTCGAGGGCGCCGTCCGCCTCGGCATGCGGCGCGAGCTCGACGCGATCGACGACCCCGACGAGCGCGAGCGCGCGTTCGAGGCGATGGTCGCGCTCGCGTACGAGCGCGGTCGCGGGCTGAACATGGCCGCTTACGGCGAGATCGACGACGTGATCGACCCGGCCGACTCGCGCCGCTGGATCGCGACGCTGTTCGACGAGCACGCCGAGCAGTGGTGGCGGCGCCCGGGCAAGGCGCGCCCGTACGTCGACGCCTGGTAGCACGTCTTGCCAGCGCCCGCCGCCGCTGTATCATTCAACTGGGCCGTCACCGAGCAAAGCTCGGGATGGACTTCGACAGACCGAATACATCTTTAGTCGCGCCGGTATCCGCGAGGAACTGGACCGAGATCGATGAACCCCCCTTTCCCGACCCCTGCCCTGCGCATGAGGACCGTGCGTGCGGTCGACGAGCTGCGTCCCGCGCTTGCGACGGCGCGAAGCGCCGGGCGGACGATCGGCCTCGTCCCGACGATGGGCGCGCTACACGAGGGACATGTTTCGCTGATCCGTCGCGCGCGGCGCGAGTGCGACGTCGTCGTCGTCTCGCTGTTCGTCAACCCGGCGCAGTTCGACGAACGCGCCGATCTCGACCGCTATCCGCGCGACGAGCGCCGCGACGCCGAGCTCGCGGCCGACGCAGGCGCGGACATCCTGTTCACGCCGCCGGTCGAGGAGGTCTACCCGCCAGGCTTCGCAACGACCGTCGAGGTGCGCGGGCTGACCGACCGGCTCGAGGGCGCCGTGCGCGGCGCCGAGCACTTCCGCGGCGTCTGCACGGTCGTCGCGAAGCTGCTCGGCATGGCACTGCCCGACGTCGCGTACTTCGGCCAGAAGGACGCGCAGCAGCTCGTCGTGATCCGGCGGATGGTCGCCGACCTGAACCTGCCGGTCCGTGTCCAGGCGTGCCCGACCGTGCGCGAGCGCGACGGCCTCGCGCTGTCGAGCCGCAACGCGCGCCTGAGCGCCGAGCAGCGCTCGCGCGCGATCGCGCTGCCGGAGGCGCTGCACGCGGCGACGCGCGCCGCGGCTGACGGCGTGCGCGACGGCGCCGAGCTGATCGCGGCGGCCAGCGCCGCGATCGGCAAGCGCGGCGTCGAGCCCGAGTACGTCGAGCTCGTCGACCCCGACTCGCTCGCTCCATGCCAGCGGCTCGAGCACGATGCGCTGCTGCTCGTCGCCGCGCGGATCGGCGAGACGCGCCTGATCGACAACACGATGCTCAGAGCTTCCGTCGCACACTCCCCCACGCAACTCGACCCGAGAAAGGCGCTCGCGTGATGCAACGCACGATGCTCAAGTCGAAGATCCACAGGGCGACGATCACCGACTGCGACCTGCACTATGTCGGCTCGATCACGATCGACCCCGACCTGCTCGACGCCGCCGACATCCGTGAGCACGAGCAGGTGCACGTGCTCGACATCGACAACGGCGCGCGCTTCGAGACGTATACGATCGCCGGCGAGCGCGGCTCCGGCGTGATCACGATCAACGGCGCCGCCGCGCGCCTCGTGCAGCGCGGCGACACGATCATCGTCGTCTCCTACGCGAGCTACGACGAGGCCGAGCTCGAGCGCTACGAACCGCGCGTCGTGCACGTCGAGGCGCAGACCAACCGCATCATCACCGTCGACGACGCGGTGGCGACCCTGCTCACGCAGGGCGTCAACTGACGTCAGAGAGGAAGCACACCCCATGTCCAGCCATCCAGACGTACAAGCGCCGTCCGACCCCGGCCGCCTGCCGATGACGCTGCCGCTGCTCGCCGAGAAGAAGCGCCTCGGCGACCCGATCGTGATGGTCACCGCCTACGACTACCCGAGCGCACGCGCCGCCGAGTCGGCCGGCGTCGATCTCGTGCTCGTCGGCGACTCGGCCGCGACGACGATGCTCGGCTACAACGCGACGACGCCCGTCGAGCTCAACGACATGCTCGTGCTCGCCCGCGCCGTGCGTCGCGGGCTGAAGACGCCGATGCTGATCGGCGACCTGCCGTTCGGCTCCTACGAGGTCTCCGACGAGCAGGCGATCACGACGGCGATGCGCATGGTCAAGGAGGCCGGCTGCGAGGCCGTCAAGCTCGAGGGCGGCGGCGAGGCGTCGGTCAAGCGCGCGCGCGCGATCGTCGGCGCCGGCATTCCCGTGATGGGGCACGTCGGCCTGACGCCGCAGACCGCGACGGCGCTCGGCGGCTGGAAGGCCCAGGGACGGACCGCCGGCGCCGCCGCGCGGATCGCCGCCGAGGCGCTCGCGCTGCAGGAGGCCGGCTGCTTCGCGATCGTCTTCGAGGCGATCCCGAGCGCCGTCACCGACGAGCTGATGCCGTCGCTTCAGATCCCCGTGATCGGCATCGGCGCCGGGCCCGCGACCGACGGGCAGGTGCTCGTCTTCCACGACCTGCTCGGCATCCGCGACGGCCTCGGCGCCCGCTTCGTCAAGCGCTACGCGAACATTCAGCAGGAGATGAACGACGGCGTCGCCGCGTACGCCGAGGACGTGCGCACGCGCCGCTACCCCGGACCCGAGCACACGTACAAGATCGATCCGAGCGAGCTGGCGGAGCTGCACGCACGTCTGACCTGAGCCGACGCGCCGACCCGCGCCTGGCGCGGGGGCGTTTGACTAGCCAAGCGGACCGCGTGGTCCCGGGCCGCCCGGCGTCGTGCCCGGTTTTTCCGGTGGTGGCGGCGTTTCGCGGCCGCCGGTCGAGGTTTCCGTGCCGGTCGGCGTGGCGCCCGCGCTCGGCGGGCTCGGGGGCGGCGTCGTCGCCGTCGGCGTCGTGACGGGCGGCGGTAGCGGCGCAGGTGTGCTGACGGGCGCGGGAGCGGTGACGGGCAGGGAGGCATGCGGGGCCGGTCGTTTGTGCGCCTTGACGCGGCGCCGACTCGGATGGGTCGCCTTCGTGGGGACCCGAGACGAGGCGACCCCTTCGCGCCGTGTCGTGGCGGGCGCCGGCATCGGCGGCGACGTGGTCGTCACGCTCGCGTGGGCCAGCGCGCGGTGAGCCGTCCGGCGCTTGCGTGCACGAGCCGTCGCGCGTGCATGGCGCGCGGTCGCGGTGCTCGCGAGCGTGCTTGCGGGCCGAAGCGCGACGTGCGGGTCGGGCGCGATGCTCCCGACGATCAGGACGAGCAGCAGCAGGCACAGGGGCACCACGGCGAGCAGCCAGCGCAAGCGCCCGGCGCCGAGCGCGTTGGCAACCCCGGCGAGAGCGGCTTTCGGCATCGCCGGCAGCGAGGCGCGTGCGCCGCCGGACGCTCCCGTCACCGTGCGGACCACGCGCAGACCCCGATCAGGCGCCGTGCTGGACCGGGCGCCCGACCCCGCGCCGGCGTCGGCGTCGGCGAGATGGCTCCAGTCCGCGCCGACCAGGTCCGCTGCGCGCGCGATCGTCGTATGACGCAGCCAGGCCAGCGGCACGATCGGCCCGAGCGCGCGGTAGGAGACGCCAGCCTCCTGCATCGCCGCGCGGCTCAGCCGGCAGCGCTCGCAGGCATCCAAGTGCGCCCGCAGCCAATCGCGCTCCTCAGCCGCGTTGCCTTGCGCATCCTGAGCGCGCGCGAGCAGCGGCAGCGCACGCGCGCACTCGGCCGAGGCGACGGCGATCGACTCCAGCGCACCGCCTCTGATCCGCTCGCGCAGCTTGATCCGTGCTCGTGAGATGAGCTGCGCGACCGCGTTGCCGTTGAGGCCCACGAGCTCGCCGATCTGCTCGTAGGAGAGCTGCTCGACCTCTCTCAACGCGAGCACCTCGCGCTGGCGCGGCGGGAGCGCGGCGTTCGCCGCGCGCACCTCCTCGCGCGCCGCTCCCAGCAGCGCGGCGCGCTCGGGGTCGAGCGCCAGGTCGGCGGGCTCGGAGCCGGGCGGCTCGAGCAGCTCGGCGACCGGTTCCACCCGGCACCGCGCCGCAATCATGTCGTAGCACGCGTTGCGCGCCGCCCCCAGCGCATATGCGGGGAAGTTCAGCTCGCGGTCTCGCATCGCGGGCAGCCGCCGGAGCAGGCGCATGAACGTCTCCTGGGTCGCATCCGCGGCCTCATCCTCGGTTCCCAGCATGCGCAGGCAGAAGCCGTACACGCGCCGCTCGTGGCGGTCGTACAGGAGCGCGAACGCGCCGCCGTCGCCGGCGGTCGCCAGCGTCGCAAGCTCGGCATCGAGCATCTTGCTGAGGCGTGCGGGTGAGGTCGCCATGGCCGCCAGCTCATCGCGATTCTCCCACATGGTCGGGCCTCCAACAACTGTTCGAGTTCCGACGACTGTTCGGGTCGTATGTGAGCAATGCATCGTCTCCTCTCGCTGGGCGCAGCGTGCTCGACGCGCGGCAGGCACCGATGCAACGCCGCTGCCGGTCGGTTCTTACGCCGCAGGCACGGCAAATGAGCCGCGGTACGTGCGCGCCGGAGGATGCAATGGGCGACTACGGCTTTTTTGAACGGGCGCGTAAGGAAGTGCAGGGACGGCGGTTGAGGCAGCAACACACAACCGGGCAACGCCCGAGAACGAAGGAGGTCACACGATGTTCAAATCCCGTTCGTCCCTCACCGCGACCGCGATCTCGATCACCGCCCTGCTCGCGCTTTGCGCCGTAGGCGCAAGCGCAGATCGGAGCCGCACGCGTGGCGCCGACAAAGCCCACGGCGCCCGCAACCGCCACGGTCATCGCCGCCACGGCGGCCACAGCGCCGTGAAGCTGCTCGCCGGGCCCCAGGGCAAGACCGGCGCGACCGGCGCGGCCGGGCCGCAGGGGCCGCAAGGCATCGCCGGTCACGCAGGGCCGCAGGGGCCAGGGGCGGTCGAGTATTCCTACGACTCGACCGCGCCCGCCGCGACCGACCAGAACACGCCGCTCGGCGACGCCGGGCCGTTCAAGCTGACGGGCAGCTGCGTGCAGCTGGGCGCCAACCTGGTCGCGGTCGAGCTGGGCGCGTCCAACGCCGACGATGTGCAGTTCGACCAGCTGCGCACCTCAGACGACGAGGGCCTGCCGGCCGAAATCACGTTCTCACGCGACACCCAGACCCCGAGCCTCACGCCCGTCGACCTGTTCGGGACGGCGGCCAGCTCGGGCGGCACGAAGGAAAGCTACGGCCAGGGGCGTCTGACGGTCACCTCGCCGGTGCACGGCTTGCTCGAAGTGTTCGAGTTCGTCTCAGAGGCCAGCAACGAGTGTCACATATCGGTGGCGTGGATCCCCGCCGCGTGAACGAAGCGCCGCGCCAGCCTCGCTGGAGGCGCGTCGGCGAGCTCCTTGTCGCTGTCAGGCGAGGGCTCGCCGAAGCGTCGCTGAACGCGAACGCGATGGACGCTACCGATTCGCGTGCTCGACGCGCTTGATCACCTTCGCCGGCAGCCCGACGGCGACGGAGAACGGCTCGATGTCATGCGTGACGACGCTGTTGGCGCCGATCACGCAGCGCTCGCCGATGCTGACGCCGCTCGTCACGACGACGTTCGCGCCGAGCCAGCAGTTGTCGCTGATTCGCGTCGGACCCTTGCTCTCGAAGCCCTGCCACGTGATCGGCGTCTGCGGGTCGTCATAGCGGTGGTTCGCGTCCGACACGAAACAGCCGTTCGCGAGCATGCAGTGCTCGCCGATCTCGACGAGCCGCTCGGACGCGACCATCACTCCCTGGTTGAGAAACGAGCCGGCGCCGATCCGCACGCGCGCGTCGCCCGACGCGGTAATCCACACGCCCGGCTCGAACAGCGCTTCCGGACCGATCTCCAAGCGCCCCTCACGCAGCGTCTCGAGCACGTTCCCGTGCAGCGGCCAGCGCGCGAACGCGCCGCGGCGCAGCAGCTGCCAGTGGATCTGCGCGCGGTTCCACGGCAGCGAGTTGCGCTCGTACCAGCGCCACTTCTGCGCCCATAGCCGCGCCTGCGCGGCGAGGCTCGGCGGCGGCCCGAGCCGCGGCGGCGGCGGCGAGCCCTGGGCCGCCTCCGGGTCGAGCGACTCGGCCGCGTCGCTCAAGCGGCGACCTTCGCCGCGCGTTTGCGCCGCGTCGCCTTGCCGTCGCTCGCGTCGGTGCGCTTGACCGTCGACGTCAGCAGCTCCGCGAGGAACTGACCGGTGTGCGACGACGGCTCGGCCGCGACCTCCTCGGGCGTGCCGACCGCGATCGCCATGCCGCCCTCCTCCCCGCCCTCCGGGCCCATGTCGATGATCCTGTCGGCCGACTTGATGATGTCGAGGTTGTGCTCGATCACGACGACGCTGTTGCCGGCGTCGACGAGCCGCTGCAGCACCTCGAGCAGCCGCTGCACGTCGGCGAAGTGCAGGCCCGTTGTCGGCTCGTCGAGGACGTACAGCGTGCGGCCGGTCGCGATCTTCGAGAGCTCCGTCGCGAGCTTCACGCGCTGCGCCTCGCCGCCCGACAGCGTCGTCGCCGGCTGGCCGAGGCGCACGTAGCCAAGCCCGACCGCGTTCAGCGTCTCCAGGCGGCGGCGCACCTTCGGGATGTGCTCGAAGAACTCGAGCGCCTCCTCGACCGGCATGTCGAGCACGTCGGCAATGCTCTTGCCCTTGAAGCGCACTTCGAGCGTCTCGCGGTTGTAGCGCTTGCCGTGGCACTGCTCGCACGGCACGTACACGTCGGGCAGGAAGTGCATCTCGATCTTGATCTGACCGTCGCCGCGACACACCTCGCAGCGCCCGCCCTTGACGTTGAAGCTGAAGCGCCCCGGTCCATAGCCGAAGGCCCGGGCCTCAGGCGTTCCGGCGAAGAGAGCGCGAATCGAATCGAAGA
>DATHND010000058.1:0-18447 GCA_035486335.1 Solirubrobacteraceae bacterium | reverse complement strand
CGGTAGCCGAACAGCACGTCATCCTTGGTCATCAGGCTCTACCTCTCTCTTCACTTGGCGGTGAAGGAGGCAGCCTGAGCCGAGGCGCGGACGGGCTCCCGGCTGGGGAGCCCGTCCAAACCTCAAAGAGCTATCGAGCCTCCCGGTGTCGGGGGCACTTGGAGACCGACCAGGTTAGACCTCGCGATCCAAGTTCTGGAGCGGGATTACGCGATCACCCTCGCGGTACCCGACGAGCGGACAGCGAGCGTGCGCGCGGTCTGAGACACCTGTCTGCAGGGCGTCCGGCGCTCGGCTGAGCAACGCCGGCGTCCGGCCAAACGTCCACAAAGCTGCACGCCGCTCAACCTTTCCGCCGCACGAGCCGACGACGGTCATGAGGCGGCCTCGTTCGAGCCCGCACCCCATCCACCACGAGGCGAACAAATGACCGCAAGCGCCATGCTTCCCCGCAACGACCGCCAGCTCGTGTTCACGAGCTCGCAGGCCGCCCGCTACCTCGGCGTCTCGCTCGCGACGATCCGCCGCTGGACCGACGCCGGACACGTCAGCTGCTACCGCACTCCCGGCGGGCAGCGGCGCTTCGCGCGCGAGCAGCTCGACGAGTTCATCTCCTCGATGCACCGCGACGCGGTCGAGCACGAGCCGCAGGCGAACGCCATCGAGGCGAGCGGTCCGACCGTCCGCGCCGCGTAAACCGCGACGGGCGAGAGGCCCGTCGCCTCGCCGGTCCGCGCGCGCCCGCCTAGGCAGCGCGTGCGATCAGCTGGAGAGCCGGCCGAACTTCTCGCGCAGCCGTCGGTAGAACGACGAGCCCGGCAGCTGCGCGATCGTCCCCGCGTCCTTGACGAAGTGCGCGTCGATCGCGTCGCTCGGCGCGATCTCGCCCGCCGGACGACCGTCGACGGCGACGTCGAGCGGCTCGCGCGAGCGGTTGTGGATCCGCAGGCGATCGCTCGGCGCCGCGACGAGCGCGCGCGCCGTCAGCGAGTGCGGCGCGATGAACGACACGACGAAGCCTTCGACGCCCCACGCCATCACCGGCCCGCCGTTGGCGAGGTTGTAGCCGGTCGAGCCCGCCGGCGTCGCGACGACGAGCCCGTCGCAGCGCACGCTGCCGACGACCTCGTCGTCGACCTCGTACGCGATGTCCGCGACGCGCTCGCCGACCTTGCGATGGATCGCGACATCGTTGACCGCGACGCGGCTGTCCGCGCGTATGTGCGGCGGCGCCTGTTTGCTCGCGCCCGCTTGCGCGCTCGCCGCGTCGAGCCGGATCGCCGGCAGCCGCAGCAGCTCGAAGTCGCGCTCGAACGCCCTGCGCATCCCCATCGCCAGCTCGACCCGCTCGACCGTCGCGAGAAAGCCGACCTGGCCGAAGTTGATCGCGAACACCGGCACATCCGTGCCCCGATACATGCGCAGCCCACGCAGGACCGTGCCGTCGCCGCCGAGCACGACGCACAGCTCGACGTCGTCCTTGACATCGGCGTCGAGCTCGAGCCCCGGGCCGGCGCCGAGGCCGTGCTTGCGCGTCTCCTCGGCGTCGAGGCGCAGCGTCACGCCCGCCGCCGCCGCCTGCGTCGCGATCTCGAGCAGCGCCGGCGTCGTCTCCTCGGGGCGGCCGTGCGTGAATACCGTGAACTCCCTCATCGCTCGACCTCGCGCGCAAGCAGCTCGAGGCGCTCGCCCGCCGCCCCGTCCGCGTCCCGCCCCGGCAGCACGAGCGCGCGGTCATCCAATCGCTCGCGCTCACGCGCCGGGTCGGTCAACCAGACGAACGTCTCGCGATTGCCCTTCGGACCGGGCAGCCCCGAGGAGTAGTAGCCGACCACCGCCGCCCCGTCCGCGAGCGCCGCCGCGCCGACGTCGACGAGCGCCGAGCGGCGCGCGTCGGGGTCGCGGACGACCCCCCCGCTCCCGACGCGTCCGCGGCCGACCTCGAACTGCGGCTTGACGAGCGCGAGCACGTCCCAGCCCGGCGAGAGGCACGCGAGCACCGGCTCGAGCAGCTTCGCGAGCGAGATGAACGACACGTCGATCACCGCCACCTCGGGCGCATACGGCAGCATCTGCGGCGTCAGCGCGCGCGCGTTCGTGCGCTCGAGCACCGTCACGCGCTCGTCGTTGCGCACCGTCCACGCGAGCTCGCCGTAGCCGACGTCGAGCGCGATCACCGCGCGTGCGCCGCGCTGCAGCAGGCAGTCGCTGAAGCCGCCCGTCGAGGAGCCGACGTCGAGCGCGCCGCGGCCGCGCACGTCCAGGCCGCTCTGATCGAGCGCGTTCGCTAGCTTGATCCCGCCGCGCGAGACGAACCGCGGGCGCTCGTCGACGCTCAGCTGCTCGCCCTCCTCGACCATCTCGCTCGGCTTCGCCGCGCGCCGCCGCGACGCGCCGACGCGAACCTCGCCTGCCATCACCGACGCCGCCGCCCGGCTGCGCGACGCGAACAGCCCGCGCTCGGCCAGCAGCGCATCGAGACGTCGCTTTCCCATGCGTTCGCAACCCTTGCACATGTCCGCCCGCCACACCGGACGATTCCGCCCGCGCGCGTGGCGCGTCGGACATTTCGGGAGCGCACCCGCTGTCAACTGTGCGCAAGATCACACAGGTCGAGGTCTCGGCCAAGCATCATGATTGGCGTACCCCGCAGCACTGCAGCATCCCTCCTCCCTCGAAACGGCCCGCTTCCCCGGCGGGCCGTTTCATTTAAGCCTCGACGATCGCGGACTGACGGTCGGCGATCGCCGCCGCGACGCGCTCGGCGATGCGCTGCGGCGTGAAGCCGATCTCCTCGTGCAGCAGCGCCGGCTTGCCGTGCGTCACGTAGCGGTCGGGCAGGCCGACGCGCAGGATTCGCGGCGTCGCGCCCGCTTCGTTCAGCGTCTCCCAGACGGCCGATCCGAAGCCGCCCGCGAGGACGCCCTCCTCGACCGTCACCAGCAGGTCGTGCTCGGCCGCCAGCTGCGCCATCAAGCCCGCGTCGATCGGCTTGCAGAAGCGCGCGTCGACGACCGTCGGCGAGACGCCGACGCTCGACAGCTCCTCCGCCGCGCCGAGCGCCTTGCCGACGCCGCTGCCGTAGCCGATCAGCGCCACGCGCCGGCCCGGCGCCTCGCTCGCGCCGCCCTCGCGCACGATCTCCCCCGTGCCGATCGCGATCGCGCGCGGCTCCTGCGGCAGCTCGACGCCGACGCCTTCGCCGCGCGGGTAGCGCAGCGCGATCGGCCCGTCGTGCAGCAGCGCCGTGCGCAGCATGTTCACGAGCATCGCCTCGTCGCGCGGCGCCATCAGCACGATGTTCGGCAGGCAGCGCAAGTACGCGATGTCGAACGCGCCGTGATGCGTCGGGCCGTCGTCGCCGACCAGCCCCGCGCGGTCCATCGCGAACACGACGTTCAAGTTCTGCAAACACACGTCGTGCACGATCTGGTCGTACGCGCGCTGCAAGAACGTCGAGTAGATCGCCGCGACCGGCTTGCAGCCCTGCAGCGCCAGCCCCGACGCGAACAGGATCGCCTGTTGCTCGGCGATCCCCACGTCGAAGTAGCGCTCCGGCATCGCCTTCTGCAAGATGCTCAGACCCGTCCCCGAGTTCATCGCCGCCGTGATCCCGACGACGCGCTCGTCGCGTTCGCACTCTCTCACGAGCGCTTCGCCGAACACCTGCGTGTACTGCGGCGTCGGCGCCTTCGCCGGCTTGCTAATCAGCCGGTCCCTGCGCGGCGCCGCGCTCGCCGGCAACCCGTTGACGATCGACTTCGGCTTCGCCGCGTGCCACTCCTCCATCCCCTCCAAGCCGCCCTCCTCAGCCGGCGCGAAGCCCTTCCCCTTGACCGTCGCGATGTGCACGACGACCGGCCGTTCCGCCGCCAGCGCCTCGCGCAGCGCCTCGCGCAGCACGCGCACGTCGTGCCCGTCGACGACGCCCATGTACGCCCAATCGAGCTCCTCCCACCACAGCCCCGGCGCCCAGAACGCCTTGATCGACTCCTTCAGCTGCGGCCCCAGCCGCTCGAACGCCGACCCGATCCCGCCCGGCAGCCGCGTCAACCCGCCCTCGACCTCCGCGCGCGCGTGCCACAGCTTCGGGTTCAGCCGCACGCGGTTGAAGTACCGCGACAGCGCGCCCACGTTCGGCGCGATCGACATGCCGTTGTCGTTCAGCACGACGACCATCGGCGTTCCCAGGCCACCCGCCTGTCCGATCGCCTCGAACGCCACGCCGCCCGTCATCGCGCCGTCGCCGATCACCGCCACGACCTTGCCGTCCCGAGCGTCCTCGCCGACCCGGCCCTCCTGGCCGTGTGCCTTCCCCTCGCCGGCGAGATGGCGCATGCCCTCCTTGATCCCGACCGCGTATCCGATCGACGTCGACGCGTGCCCGGCGCCCATGATGTCGTGCTCGGACTCCTCGATCGAGCAGAACGGCGCCAAGCCGCCGTACTGGCGGATCGTCTCCAGGCGATCGCGCCGTCCCGTCAGGATCTTGTGCGGATACGCTTGATGGCCGACGTCCCACAGGATCTTGTCCTTCGGCGACTGCAGCAGCGAGTGCAGCGCGACCGCCAGCTCGCACGTCCCCAGGTTCGCGCCGAAATGGCCGCCGATCTCGCCGACCGTATCGATGATGTGCTTGCGCACCTCCTGCGCCACCTGCGCCAGCTGCGCGTCCGACAGCTCGCGCAGGTCCGCCGGGGTCTCGATCGAGTCGAGCAGACGCGGCGACTCGCCCGCCGCCAGCTCTGCGTCGCTGCGCTTGTCCATCTTCGGCTTCTGCTTGCGGCTCATGACGTTCGCGTGTAGATGAAGTTCGCGATCCGCTCGAGCTCCGCCGTCGCCTGCGCGCTCTCGCCGCCGCCCGTCGCGCCACTCGTGCCGCCGCCCGCGAGCGCGACCGCCGCCGGCGTCAGCCGCGCCGCTTCCGCCAGCGACCGCACCGCCGTCGCGTGCGATTGCGCCGCCAGCTCCCGCGCGCGATCGATCCCGAACTCGCTCACATATGTCCGCTTGCCGTGACGCTCGTCGCTGCCGCGCGGCTTCCCCAGCGCGTCGTCCGTGCCGGTTACGTCGAGTATGTCGTCGACGATCTGAAACAACACGCCCAACTCGGTCGCGAAACGACGGTACGGAACGGCTGCAGGGTCCTCTGCAACCCCTCCCAACAGTAGTACGCACAGCACCGACGCGCCGATCAACCGTCCGGTCTTCAGCTCGTGCAGGCGCCGCAGCGCCGCGCCGCCCGGCGGCGTCTCGGCGTTGACGTCCGCGTACTGCCCCCCCACCATCCCGTCGACGCCCGTCGCCGCCGCCAGCTCCGCCGCCGCCGCCAGCACGCGCTCGGGCGCCGAGCACTGGTGCGTCAGCAGGTGGCGAAATGCCTCCGCGTAGAGCCCGTCGCCCGCCAGGATCGCCACGTCCTCGCCGTACTTCACGTGGCACGTCGGCTGTCCGCGGCGCAGCGCGTCGTCGTCCATCGCCGGCAGGTCGTCGTGGATCAGCGAGTACGTGTGGATCAGCTCGAGCGCCGCCGCCAGCGGCATGATCGCCAGCGGCTCCACGCCGATCGCGCGCGCCGTCGCCAGCGCCAGCACCGGGCGGATTCGCTTGCCGCCGGCCAGCAGCGAATAGCGCATCGCCTCCTCCAGGCCCGCCGTCAGCGGCTCCCGCGAGAAGCGCATGCCCTCGAGGTAGCGCTCGACCTCAGCGCGCAGGCTCTCCGGATACATGACGCTCACGAGCGGTCGCGGAGCCCTATAGCAGGGTGTCCTGACCGGGCGGCGGCGCCGAAGCCTCGGCGCGCGCCAGCTG
This sequence comes from Solirubrobacteraceae bacterium, assembly GCA_035486335.1. GTDB lineage: Bacteria > Actinomycetota > Thermoleophilia > Solirubrobacterales > Solirubrobacteraceae > Palsa-744. The sequence goes on along the minus strand of DATHND010000058.1, from coordinate 12,636 downwards.
CTCTAGCTCGCTCGCCGCCTGCGTCGCCAGCGTCGCGCAGTCTTCGACCATGCCCGCCGCCGCATCCTGCGAGAGCTCGCCCGAGCGCAGCTGCTCCGCCGCGCGCTCCAGGCGCGCGATCACGTCGTCGAGTCGATCGGTGTTCGGGCCGCTCATCAGATGCTCGCATTCTCGCGCACGTCCCGGAGCACTGCGGCGAGCACCCCGTTGACGAACGCCGGCGCCTCGGCGCCGCAGAACGTCTTCGCCGTCTTCACCGCCTCCTCGATCGCCCCCTCGGCCGGGATCGGCTCCTCGCCCGGCGCGGCATCCGCGTGCAGCATCTCGATCAGCGCCACGCGCATGATGCTGCGCTCCAGCGGCTGCAAGCGGCTCGCCGGCCAGCCGAGCGAATGCGCGTCGATCACCTCGTCGAGCTCCTCCGCGCGATCCGCCGCCGCGTGCGCCAGCGCGCGCGCGAACAGCGAGTCGTCGCGCGACAGCGTCTCCGCCAGCGGACGGCCCGTCAGGTCGTGCTGATACAGCGCCACGACCGCCGCCCTGCGCTGATCGGTGCGGCGCATCTACGAGGCCCGCGACATCTCACGCCCGCGCGACGTACTCGCCCGAGCGCGTGTCGACGCGGATCCGCTCGCCCTGCTCGACGAACAGCGGCACCTGCACGACCGCGCCCGTCTCGAGCGTCGCCGGCTTCGTGCCTCCGCCCGACACCGAGTCGCCGCGCAGGCCCGGGTCCGCCTGCGTGACCTCCAGCTCGACGGCGCTCGGCAGCTGCACGTCCGACGGCTGCTCGTCGATGAACAGGACGTCGACCTCGCTGCTCGGCGCGCACCAGCGCAACGCGCTCGCGACCGTCGATTCCGGCACCGCGATCTGCTCGAACGACTCCGTGTCCATGAAGTGCGCGTCGCTGCCGTCCGCGTACAGGAACTGCATCTTGCGCGCCTCCGTGCGCACATCGCGGAACTTCTCGCCCGCGCGAAACGTCCGGTCGATCACGTTGCCGTCCGAAGCGCGGCGCAGTTTCGTGCGCACGAACGCCCCGCCCTTGCCCGGCTTGACGTGCTGGAAGTCGACGATCTTGAAGATCGTCCCGTCGACCTCGATGTGGTTGCCGTTCTTGAATTGATTCGTGCTGAGGGCCACGGCACCGCATCATAGGAGGGCGGCGCGGCCGGTCCAGGCGCCGGACGGCTCAAGCTGCGCAGCCGCGGCTCCGATGTGACCCCATGAGGCGCATCGCACGCGAGAACGCCCTGTGCGCGCTGCTCGCGCTCGCCGCGTGCGCCGCGATCGCCTATCTAGGGCTCGAAAGCTTCATCTGGAGCGACTACGAACACGAGGCGGCGCCGGCGTTCGCGGCGCTCGCGCACGGACACGTCGCCGCGTTCCTGCGTCTCGCGCCGGCCTACGGCGGCTCGCTCGTCGAGCGCGCGCCGTTCGCGCTCGTACCGACGCTGTGGGGCGGCGGCGCGCTCGCCGTCTACCGTGCCGCCGCGGCGCCATGCCTGTTCGCCTCCGCCGCGCTCGGCGTCTGGCTCGTCGCGCGCATGCGCAGAGAACGACGGCCGTGGATCGCGCGCGCGCTCGCGCTGCTCGTCTGCGTCGCGAATCCGCTCAGCCTGCGCGCGCTTGAAATCGGGCACCCGGAGGAGCTGCTCGGCGCCTGCCTGTGCGTCGCCGCCGTGCTGCTCGCCGCCGACGAACGTCCCCTCTGGGCCGGCCTCGCGCTCGGCCTCGCGGTCGCGAACAAGGAGTGGGCGCTGCTCGCCGTCGGGCCGGTGTTGCTCGCGCTCGCCCCACGTCGGCGCGTCTCGTGCGCGATCTGCGCGGCGTCGGTCGCCGGCGTCGTGCTCGCGCCGCTCGTGCTCGTCCACGCCGGCGGCTTCGTCGCCGCGACGCGCGCGACCGCGACTCCGCCGTCGGCGATCTTCAACCCGTGGCAGGTCTGGTGGTTCATCGGCGGCCACGCACCGACCGGCAGCGCCGCCGCGACGGCGCTGCCGGGCGCGCGCATCGGCCCGGCGTGGGCGAGCGCCAACAGCCACCTGCTGATCCTGCTCGTCGGCTTCGCCGTGGGCGGCGCGCTGTGGCTTCGCGAGCGACGCAACGGCCCGACGAGCGCCCGCTCGGCGCTGCTCGCGCTGTCGCTCGCGCTGCTGCTGCGCTGCTTGCTCGACACGTGGGACACGGGCTACTACGTCGTGCCGTTCCTGCTCGCGCTGCTCGCCTGGGAGCTATGGGAACCGACCCACCGCGTCCAGCTCGCCGCGGCCGCCGCGACAGGCCTCGCGTCGATCACGTTCCTATGGCTGCCCAACGCCGGCGCCTCGGCCGACGCCCAGGCGGCGTTCTTCCTCGCATGGACGGTCCCGCTCGCTGCGGCGCTCGCCGTGCAGCTGCTGTCGCCGGGTCGCGCGCGGCGGCTGGCCGACCGCCTGCGCGCGCGCCGGCGTACAGGTCAGGAGACGACCGTCAGCGTCTTGTCGAGCCCGTTGAGCACCTCGTGACCGCCGTCGCGGACGACGAGCAGGTCCTCGATCCGCACGCCGAGCTCGCCCGGTAGATAGACGCCGGGCTCGACCGTCACGACGTTGCCGGCGAGCAGCGCGCGCTCTGCTTCCGTGCGCGACAGGCGCGGCTCCTCGTGGACCTCCATCCCGACGCCGTGCCCGAGCCCGTGGCCGAAGCGCTCGCCCTCGCCCGCGCGCTCGATCACCGCGCGCGCGACGGCGTCGACCTCGCGCCCGGTCGGCCCGGCGGCGACGGCCGCCACGCCCGCTTGTTGCGCCGCGAGCACGAGCTCATAGACCTCCTTCGCACGCGAGGAGACGCCCTCACCGGTCGCGTACGTGCGCGTGCAGTCCGAGCAGTAGCCGTCGTGAACGGCGCCCCAGTCGATCGTCAGCAGCACGTCGCGCGCGATCGGCTCCTCGCGCGGCTCGGCGTGCGGCAACGCCCCGTGCGGACCGGCGGCGACGATCGACGGGAAGCTCGCCGCCTCGGCGCCGAGCCGGCGCATGCGCAGCTCGAGCTCGATCGCGACCTCGCGCTCGCTGCGCCCGACGACGCCCGCTTCGAGCACGCCGCGCAGCGCCTCGTCGGCGAGCTGCGCGGCTGCGCGCATCCGCTCGACCTCGCGCTCGTCCTTGACCGCGCGCAGGTCCTCGACGACGCCGGCGCATCGCGCGAGCTTCCAATCGCCGGGCAGCGCCTCGCGCAGACGCGCGTGCGCGGCGACCGTCAGCTGCGAGTCGTCGAAGCCGAGCGTGCCGCCGCCCACCCCGCGACCGCGCGATCCCGCGAGCGCACCGGCCGCCGCGTCGAGCAGGTTGCCGACGACGATCTCCCGCGAAAACGCGCGCGCGACCTGCTCGGCCGACTGCGTGCGGTAGCGGAAATCTGTGAGGAAGCGCCCGCGCGGCGACGCCCCGTCGTCGGTGTCGCCCGGCTCGCTCCCCGGGTCGGCCGCGAACACGAGCGCGAGCCCGTTGCTGCCGGTGAAGCCCGTCAGGTAGCGCACGTTGACGGGCGCCGTCACGAGCAGCGCGTCGACGTCGCGCCGGCGCAGCTCGGCCGCAAGGCGCTCGGCGCGCCCGTCCTCGCCCGTCGCGCCCGCGCTCATCCTGCGCCGCCGTCCTCGGCGCTCGCCGTCTCTTCGGCGCTCGCGAGCCGATCGCGCAGCAGCAGCAGCGCCTCGTCGTAGCCGTCGGTGCCGCGGCCGGAGACGGTCGCGAAGCACAGCTCGCCGATCACCGACACGCGCCGCCACGGCTCGCGCGCTTGCACGTCGGAGAGGTGGATCTCGACGGCCGGCAGCGACGCGAGCTCGAGCGCATCGCGGATCGCCCAGGAATAGTGCGTCCACGCTCCCGGGTTCAGCAGGATCGCGTCGGCCTCGTCACGTGCCGCGTGCAAACGTTCGACGAACGCCCCCTCGTGGTTGCTCTGGAAGAAGCTTGCGCGCAGTCCAAGCGCCTCCGCGCGTTCCTCGATCCGTCGCTCTAGCTCGAGCAGCGTCAGCGTGCCGTAGACGTCAGGGTCGCGGCGGCCGAGCTGGTCGAGGTTGACGCCGTGCATCACCTCGATGCGGTTGCGCGCGACGGTCATCGTGCTCGCATCATCCACGGTTCGCGCTCGCCGCATCGCTTTGCGCGCTCACCTCAGCAGCTCCGCGACCGCCGCGCGCAGCTGCTCGGGCGCGACCGCGCAGCCGGTGCGCGGCTCGCCGGGCGACTCGAGCAGCACGAACGGCAGCGTCTCCCCGACGCGCTTCTTGTCGCGCGCCGTCGCCGCGATGACCTGCTCGACGCTCGCGCCCTCCAGCGCGACCGGCAGCCCGCGCCGCTCGAGCAGCGCGCCGACCTGCTCGCGCAGCCGATCGGCGCCGGACAGGCGCAGCGCGGCGAGCAGGCCGAGCCCGACCGCCTCGCCGTGGCGATAGCGCGCATAGCCGGTCGCCGTCTCGATCGCGTGGCCGACCGTATGCCCAAGGTTCAGCACCTGCCGCCGTCCCGCGTCGCGCTCGTCGGCGGCGACGACGTCGAGCTTCGTTCGCGCGCACGCGAAGATCATCCAGTCGTCGAGATCGGCGCCGGCAGCGACGCGTTCCCACAGCGAGCCGCCGGCGATCAGCGCCGTCTTCAGCACCTCGACCCAGCCGGCCGACAGCTCGGCCGGCGGCAGGCTTTCGAGCGTGTCGGGGTCGACGAGCACGCCGGCCGGCTGGTGATAGGCCCCGACGTAGTTCTTCGCCTGCGGCAAATCGACGCCGGTCTTGCCGCCGTAAGCCGAGTCGACCTGCGCGAGCAGCGTCGTCGGCACGTGCACGATCGGCACGCCGCGTTGGTAGGTCGCGGCGCAGAAGCCGGCGAGATCGCCGACGACGCCGCCGCCGAGCGCGACGAGGTGATCGCCGCGATCGACGCCGGCGCGGACGAGCTCGCTCCACACGCGCTCGGCGCTCGCGAGCGTCTTGTGCCGCTCGCCGGCGGCGATCGCGATCGTGCCCGAGAGCCAGTCGAGCGCTCCGCCGTAGAGCGCGCCGACGGCCTCGTCGGTCACGCAGAACGCGCGCGAGCGGGCACGATCGACTGGCCACAGCTCGCCGGCGTCGTCGGCGCCGGCGGCCCGCAGCAGCCCGCGCCCGACGAGCACCGGGTATTCGCCCGAGGCGCTCTGCGCCCACAGCAGGCGCGTGCCGGCGGGCGCCGCCGCGAGCGCGCGCAGCGCATCGAGCACGCGTGCCGCCTCGCCGCGCGCGGGCGACGGCACGATCGCGTCGGCGTGACGCTCGTACAGCTCGCGCCGCTGCTCGTGCAGCGCAAAGAACGCCTCACGGTCGCGCGCCAGCGGCCGCCCGAGCGCCTCGGCGCTCGCCTCGGGCGGCGCGCCGACGCGCTCCCACGCGCGCTCGGCGGCGACGTCGAGCAGCACGACGACGTGCGGCTCGAGCGCGACGCGCACGCGCTCGGAGAGAATGCTGCCACCGCCGAGCGCGATCACCGACCCGGCCGACGCCGTGTCGAGCAGCTCGCAGACGAGCCGCTCCTCGGCCTCGCGAAACGACGCCTCGCCGTGCAGCTCGAACTCGCGCGCCGGCGAGTGCCCGAGGCGCTCCTCCAACAGCGCGTCGCTGTCGAGCGCCCGCACGCCGAGCGCGCGCGCGAGCTCGACCGCGACGGTCGACTTGCCCGCGCCCATGAAGCCGATCAGCACGAGCGCGCGCCGCGGCGCGCGTCCTACGTCCGCCATCCGATCCGTCGCTCGTACGCGCGCAGCGCCTCGATCACGTCGTCGATGTGATCGCCGCCGAACTTCTGCCGGTAGGCGTCGGCGAGCACGAGCGCGACCATCGCCTCGCCGACGACGCCGGCCGCCGGAACGGTGCACGAGTCGGTGCGCTCGCGCAGCGCCTGCGCCGGCTCGTGCGTCTCGGTGTCGACCGAGCGCAGCGGCTTGGTCAGCGTCGGCAGCGGCTTCATCGCGCCGCGGACGATCAGCGGCAGGCCGTTCGTCATCCCGCCCTCCAGCCCGCCGGCGCGGTTCGTCTCGCGGTAGTAGCCGCGCTCGGAGGAGTAGAAGAGCTCGTCGTGCGCGCGGGAGCCGGGCAGCCCGGCGATCGTGAACGCGTCGCCGATCGCCGCGCCCTTGACGGCCTGGATCGAGCAGATCGCCATCGCCACGCGCCCGTCCATCCGCTGCTCCCAGGAGACGTGCGAGCCGAGCCCCGGCACGAGCCCGAACGCCTGCACCTCGAAGACGCCGCCAAGCGACTCGTTCGCCTTGCGCAGGTCGTCGATCTCGCGCACCATCGCGCGCGTCGCCTCGGCGTCGAGGCAGCGCACGGGCGAGCCGTCGACGTCGGCGAAGTCGTCGAGCGCCAGCTCGCGTTCGCGCTCGGGCGCGCGGACGGAGGCGATCTGCACGACGTGCGAGCGGACCTCGACGCCGAGCGCGCGCAGGAACGCCTTGCACAGCGCGCCGCCGGCGACGCGCGCCGCCGTCTCGCGCGCTGAGGCGCGCTCGAGGATGTTGCGCACGTCTGACTGCTTGTACTTCTGCGTACCGACGAGATCGGCGTGGCCGGGACGCGGCAGGTGCACCTCGGCGATCTCCTCGTCGACCGGCCACGGGCTCATCCGCTCCTGCCAGTTGGCGTAGTCGCGGTTGGCGACCTGCAGCGCGATCGGGCCGCCGAGCGTGCGACCGTGACGGATGCCGCCGGTGACCTCCGCGGCGTCGCGCTCGATCTTCATCCGCCCACCGCGGCCGTGGCCGAGCTGGCGGCGCGCCATGTCCGCGTTGAGCTCTCCCTGCGTGACGGGCAGCCCGGCGGGCAGGCCCTCGACGACGCACGTCAGACCAGGGCCGTGCGACTCGCCGGCTGTAATCAGACGGAGCGACACGCTTCTAGCTTATTTGCTGGCGCTGGAGCGCTAGCGCTGGGGGGCGTGCGCACGGTGCTTCGCGATGCGGGCCCGCGCGGCGAACGCTTTGCGCCCGGCGAACACGAGCACGCCCTTCGCGCCGGAGTAGCGCAGGCCCGGCAGCGCGGCGAGCCCGGAGCTGCGCAGCAGCCGCAAACCCGCCTTCGACTGGCCGGCGAACGCCCGTCGCGCCGCGGCGGCCTTCGCCTTGACGGCCTTGATCGCGACGATGTGGAGCATGTACGTCGTCGCCGTGCCGCCGGGCGGCGCGTATTCGAGTTCCTCGGTCTGCCCGATCTGCAGGTCGATCGTCTGACACTGCGACGCGCTCGGGCGACACACGGCGACGCCGCGCAGGATCGCTTCGCCGACGAGCGTGAACGTCGCGCTCTTGCCGCCGGCGATCACGCCGCGGAACACGACCAGCGCTTGCTGCGCCGACGGCAGCGGCTGCTGGCGCATCAGTTCGTCGTACGGCGTCAGCTGCGCGCTCGCGAGCGGCGTGCCGGGCGCGGCCGCGCCGAACAGCACCGATACCTGGTAGACGGTCTGCGGAGATTCGCGCTTCGGCTTCGACGGCGTGGCGCCGCCGCTCGGGGAGACCGAACCGGAGCCGGAGCTCGATCCCGACCCGGAGCCGGCGCTCGTCGACCCGGAGCCGGCGCTCGACGAGGACCCGCTCGAGGGTGCCGCGCTCGAGGGTGAGCTCTTGCTCGAAGCGGGTGTAGTCGAGGCCTTGCGAGCCGCCGAGCCGGGCAGCGGCGCGAACGGGTTGCGCGTGCGGCCGCCGCCCGTCTGCTGGCTTGCTCCGCTCGTCGTCTCGGCGACGGCCTGCGCCGCTTCGGGCTTTACCACGCTGACCGCGACGCCGGTCGAGCGGCCGCCGGGCGCGGGCGAGCTCGCCGCCGTCGGCGTCGAGGAGCCGGAGCCGGCCATCACGGCGTAGACGATCGCGCCGGCGAGGCCGAGCGCGAGCAACGCGAGCAGCGGGCGCAGGCGCTTGTCGAGCAGGTCCGCGCGCAGCGAATCGAGGAACGCGCTCATCGCGGCGCCCCCGCGGTGACGACGGCCGCCGGCGCGCCGCTCGGGCCCGAGCTGGGTTTCGAGCTGGTCGAGGAGCCGGTCGAAGCGCTCGTCGCGGCGGCGCTCGCCACGGGCGTGGGCGCGGTCGCGCCGCCGGTCAGACCGACGCCGGAGGGCAGCACGTACGCCGTCGCGGTGATCGTCCCCGTGAGCAGCCCGCTGTTGCCTTCGGCCCCGCCTTTCGGTTCGAGCTTGACGCCCTGCAGCGTCAGCAACCGGCCGCTGACCTGCAGGCCGCCGGAGGCGGTTTGCACGGTCGCGCCGTTGAGCTGCTGGAACAGGCGGTAGAGGTCGGAGAAGCTGCCGTTGAAGACGAACGTGAACGGCATCTGCGTGAAGCCGGCGGCGGCGGCGGCCGGCGTCGCCGACGCGGAGCTGGCCGCGCCCGCGGAGCCCCCGGCGCCGGTCGTGATCGAGTTGAATTCGACGTGCTTCTGGTTAGAGGCCTGCGCGAGCTGGTAGATCAACGCCGGGACTTCTTCGCTCGGCGGGACGGCTTTGCCGAGATTGACGACCGACGCGTACGCCGCCGAGTAGCGCGCCTGCGCGGCGCGCGCGCTCGTCGCTTCGCCTTCGGCGGCCGCGAGCTGGGCGTTCGCCTGGCTGACCTGCGCGCCGAGTTTCGAGGCCTGGTCGCGCTCGGGCGCGACGAGCAGCAGCCACACGATCGCCAGCGCGGCGAGCGTCCCGATACCGATCAGCGCCATGCGATCGCGCGTCGTCATCGTTCGCCTCCAGTCGAAGAGGTGAGCTCTGCGCCGCTCTTGCCCGCGCTCGGTGCGCTCGGGAGCGCGTCGAACGTGAGCTGGGCAGTGAAGGCCGGGCCATGACCGCACGAGCTCGCGCTCGCGCCGGCGCCGGCTGAGCTCGACCTGGTCGAGCTCAGCAAGGTCACGTTGCTGACGCCGTCGATCAGGCGCAGGCGCTCGAGCGCCTGCGCGACCTCGGCCTGGCTTGTCGCGCAGCCGCCGAGCGTGAACGTCGGAACGCTGCCGGGCGGCGTCGCCGAGCCGACGGAGCTGCTCGAGGAGCCGCTCGAGCCCGACGAGGACGTGCTGGAGCCGCCTGTGGCGCCGGTCGTGCCCGAGTGGACCGATCCGTCGAACGACGTGATCGACGCGCCGAACGGCATCACGCGACCGAGCTCGTGCAGTGCGTGCGCCCAGTCGAAGCGCGAGGAGACGAGTTGATCGACGGCTTGGACGCGCTGTTCGCGCATCGTCATGAAGCTCGTGTAGGAACCGAGCGCGCTGGCTGATTCATGCGCATGCTGCGTGCGTGCGGCGATCGACGCGAGCTGCGACTTGCGACTGGAGGCCTGGTGGCGAGCGAGACCGTAGATCAGCGCGAGCACGACGAGCCCGGCGAACAGGCCGAGCACGGCGTACGCGGCGCCTCCGGAGCGGCCCGCGCCGACGCCGACGCCGCCGGCGCGATCGTCAGAGGGGATCAGGTTGACGGCCTTCATCGCGGCGCCTCCACCGTCGCGAGGCCTGCGGCGACCGACAGCCGGTGCGTCGAGACCCTGCCTTCGAGGCTCGCGTCGACGAGACCGACGGCCTCACTGCGTACCTCCATGCCGAGCGACGCCTGCAGCGTCTCGGCGAAGCCGGGTAGATCGAGCGCCGCGCCGCTCAACGACAAATACGAGATTTCGCCGCCCTGGTCCTGCGTGCGGTGGAAGTCGATCGAGTTGCGAATCTCGCCGGTCAGTTCGCGCACGCCGTTCTCGAGCACGGCGCGAACGTCGGCGTCGTCGCGCTCCGGCGCCGGCTCGGGCGCGGGCGGCTGCGCCGCTTGGATCGTCTCGGCGTAGCCCATCGACGCTTCGCGCGTTTCGTGCTCCTCGCGGCTGGCGCCAGCCGCTTGGTCGCGGTCCTCCTCCTCATTCGCCGCGCGCTCGGCGTCGGCTGGCGTGTGGGGGTCCATCTGGGAGCGCTCGGCGTCGGCCTCCGCCGCCGGAGCCGGCGCGTGGATCGGCGTGGCGATGCTCGACTCGGGCGCGGACGGAGCGTTGAGGTCGATCGTCGCGAGCAGCGCGCGAGCCTCGCTCAGCGCGATCCCGCGACGCGCCGCGAGCTCGGCGGCCATCCCCTCGACGCCACCGCCGACGACGCGCGTGAAGCGACAGGTCGTGCCCTCGGCGATCGCGAGGTTGGTGAGGCCGTCGACGTTCAGGTACAGCACGCGCCGGTCGTCGGGCTCGGCGCGGTCGTGCAGCGAGCGGATCAGCGCGAACGCCGACAGGTCGACGCCGACGGGCGTCAGCCCGGCGCCGCGAACGGCCGCCAGCAGGCGCTCGACGAGGTCGCGCTGCGAGGCGACGAGCACGACGCGCTGGCGCGGGCCGTTCGGCGTGTCGAAGATGCCGAGCGGATGGGAGTCGAGCACGGCGTTGGACAGCGGCATCGGCACCTGGTCCTGCGCCTGGAAGCTGACCGCGGCGGCAAGCTCCTTGGCGTCGCTGACGGGCGGCAGCTCGAGCGTGCGCATCACCGTGCGCTGGTTGGCGATCCCCACGCGCACGCGCTTGCCGAGACCGCCGTCGGCGAACAGCTCGCGCAGCGCCTCGCTGAGCGACTCGACGTCGAGCACCTCGCCCTCGCGCATCGTGTCCGCGTCGAGCGGCTGCGCGGCCGCTCGTTCGGCGCGGATCACGCCGTTGACGCTGGCCTTGACGGCGGCGACGAGGCCGGGCTGCACGTCGAGGCCGACGACGTCCGTCGCCGAGCGGCGCCCCGGCAGCGAGAGGCCGAGCGAGAGCGACGGAAGCTTCGATGAGCGGAGCTTGGGTGAGGGGAGCTTGGGCATCTGAAGGTCGGCGGCGCGGGAAGCTGGTCCGGTCGCCGCACGAGCCGTATCGGCGCGAGCGAGGCGCCGCTTTAGAGCCGGTTTGCGCACTACAGGAAGTGGTGCACATAGACGCCGACGATATCGTTGCCAACGAACGTCGCAACGAGCGCGCCGAGCGCGAGGAACGGGCCGAACGGGACCGCCGTCTTGCGACCTGCGTGCGCGCCCTTGCGCGCGAGGATCACGACTCCGACAAGCACGCCGGCGAGCAGCGCGATCAGGATCGCGGGAGCGACGGCGCGCCCGAGGAACAGGCCGATGACGGCGGCGAGCTTGACGTCGCCGAGGCCCATCCCGCCGGGATAGGCGAGCGCCGCGAGCAGCAGGAAGCCGCCGGCCGCGGCGCCCGCGATCAGCCGCTGCGGCTCGCCGGCCGGGTCCAGCGCGGCGCCGAGCGCGAGCGCGAGCACGGCGCCGAGCGCGGTCAGGCTGTTGGGGATGATCCGGTGCTCGAGGTCGATCAGAGAAGCCGGCACGACGATCAGGATCAGCGCGATGCCGAGCGCGATCGCGGCGGCCGAGTCGTGGCTCAGCACAACGCCGGCGCAGAGCAGCGCGGTCAGCGCCTCGACGAGCGGGTAGCGCGGCGAGATCGGCTCGCCGCAGCTGCGACAGTGGCCGCGCAGCAGCAGGTATGAGAGGACCGGAACGTTGTCGTACGGCTTGACCGGCGTGCCGCACGAGGGGCAGTGCGAGGCCGGGCCGAGCAGCGACTCGTGGCGCGGCAGGCGGTAGGCGACGACGTTCAGGAACGAGCCGCCGATCGCTCCGAGCACGCCTGCGAATGCGACCTCCATGTGGAGAGGATCGGCCGCAGCCCCGATCAGCTTGAGCGCCTGCCCCTGCGAAGGCGTCGCGCGCGCCTCCACGGGCCCGGAACGAAAGGGGGGCGGCCACCTGGCCGCCCCCCTTCTCACCTCGAATACACGAACCCGATCGCTCAGGCGCGTGGCGCTTCTGCGAGGCGCTTACCAGGTGCCCGACGCGCTGCAGCCACCTTTGCCGACAGGCGTGCATTCGCGCTTGATTTCACCTTTTTTGTTTTCGAGTTTGTAGACGTCTTTGCTGCCTTTGGCTTCCGATTCGACGATGAAGCCTTCGCCGCCGGCTTCGGGAGTCACTTCTTTTGCTTCCGCGGTCGATTTGTCCTTCAGCGTCGGCTCGATCGCCTGGAGCTTCGTCAGCGTGGCGCCGGTGAAGCTGCCGTTGTTTTCCGCGGCGTACGTCTCCATCGTCGTCTGCAGGGTTCCCACCTGCGTCTTGGCGGCGGCGTCGTTCGCCTTGCTCGTCTGGCTCAGGAAAGCCGGGATCGCGATCGCGGCAAGGATGCCGATGATCAGGATGACGACCAGCAGCTCGATGAGGGTGAAACCCTCCTCGTTGCTCAAGCGCTGGCGCAGTCGATGCAACATGTGATCCTCCTAGGATCGGTTCTTAAAACGCCAGCACTCGGCCCACCGCCCACATGTGGCGATACGTCCCCCTGCAGTCGATCGATCACGACCGGCTGATGAGAGCCGCCGGCTTTGCTACACACCTCGAGAGGTGTTTGCCTTGGCACCTCGACACTGGCTTTGACAGCGCCTGCATCGACCCTCCCGCGTGTGATCTTTAGCCCTGAATGATCGTTGGACGCATGCACGAGTCGAAAGGTGAAGCGCGTCATCGCCGCGCGTCGCCGACGCGGTCGCTCGGCGCTCGCCGGCGAGGTGGCGAGTGCCGGCGCGGGCTACTCGCTCGGCTGCGCGCCGGCGCCGGGCTCCGCGCCCCA
>DATHND010000057.1:0-20168 GCA_035486335.1 Solirubrobacteraceae bacterium | reverse complement strand
CGACCGGCAACAGGCGCGCCGGGCGGTCGAAGTTGTCGCTATAGGGCTCGGGGTCGAACGACGCGACGTACCAGCCCTCGCGGCCATTCGTGAGCGCGTACGGCTCGACCTTCCGCGAGGAGATTTCGTCCTCGTTCTCCTTGTAGTAATCGAGCTCGACCAGCCGATGCTCGACGATCGCCTCCGAGATCTGACGCGCGACGCCCGAGTCATCGCCGGCCGCGCTCGCCACCTGCAGGCCCTGCTCCATCGGGTCCTCGCCGAGCGCAACGACGATCTTCTCGCGCGCGCTCGCGAGCGAGCCCTCGGGGATGTGCTCGCCGATCAGGTCGATCGCCGCTACGAGCGCCTTCGCCTCGACCGGCAACAGGCGCGCCGGCCGGTCGAAGTTGTCGCTGTACGGCTCCGGGTCGACCTCGATCTCACCCGCCTGCTCGTCGATCTCCGCGTAGAGCACGTACGAGCCTCCCCCGAAGTTGACGACGTTGAGCACGTTGACGTCCTCCTGCAACTCCTCCTCGCTGAGCTGCAGCCGCTCGCGCACCTCCGCGATCGGCACGCGCTCGCCCGCGCGCCCGGCGCGGATCAAGATGCTCGCGAGCGTCACCAGACGCGCGAAGCGCTCGGGGCGAATCGCCGCTTCCGGCCGACCCTGCGCGTCCTCGCCATCGGCCGCCGCTCGACGCGTGCCGCCGCGCGTGCGCGGCGGCACGGCGCCTGCTGCGGCGGCGCCGTTCTTCGCCGGCGTCGCCTCCGCGTCGGCGCCCGGCAGGACGCGGCCGTGGCGCTCCTTCAGCAGCTTCAGCCGCCGCGCGACCTCGCTCGTCAGCTCCGCCGGACCCTGCAGGCGCGCGTTGACGCCGAGCCCGAACACCCATGAGATCAGCCCGCGCTGGTTCGAGTAGCCGGTGCGAAACAGCACCGCGCCGTCGTCTCCCTCGACGATCTCGCCGTAGCGGCCGAAGTGACGCTCGACCTGCCACGCGATTCGCTCCGAGATCAGGATCTCGGCGACGGCGCGCTCCTCGCCGAGCTGCCAGTCGGCGCGGTTCGCATACGCGCGCGGGTCGAACTCCGCCGGGCGGCGAAAGTCGTGCTCGGCCTTCGTCGCGTATGAGACCTTGCCGCGGATCCGCGACAGCCGGAACACACGGATCGCCTCGCGCTCATGCGAGTAGCCGAGCAGGTAGAACTGGCCGCCCTGGAACAGCAGGTGATACGGATCGACGCGACGCGCGCCCGTGGCGTCGCGCTCCATCGTGTAGTACTCGAACAGGATCGTCTTGTTGCGGAAGATCGCCGTCTCGACCTTCGCCAGCCGCGCCGACAGCTCGTGCCCGCCCGCCGACGCTGTGATCCCGAGCGCGACCGAGCGCTGCTCGGGCGCGCGCAGCGGGCTCGGCCGACCCCACGTGATCTGCTGCAGCGCCAGCCGCAGCGGCTCGGCGTACGCGAATTCGCCGTCGAGCAGGCTCAGCGCCGTCTGCAACGCCGCCAGCTCCTCCTCGCTGAACGCGATCGGCGGCAGGTGGAAGTTCTCCGGGCGCAGCGAGTAGTTCTCCTGCTCGGCCGCGCCGTCGGCCGGGCGCTCGACCGTCAGCTGGATGCGCAGCGATTCGAGCTCGGAACGGTCGGCGTAGAAGCGGCGCGCGAACGCGTCTTCGTTCATCCCGCTGTAGCCCTCGACGTCGCGCCTGATCTCCAGCGCCGTGACCGGTCTGCGCTCGGCCATCAGGTAGGAGATCAGCGACAGCTGACGGATCAGCTTCTCGGTGTCCTTCGCCATGAACGGAACACCATAGAAGTTGGCGGGGAGGCGGTTATCGCGCGAGCGGCGGGCCGAGCCGCTATTTGCGAGGTTTCAGGCGGCTTCGCGAGCCGGCGCGTCGGTCAGCGCGATCTGCGCGCCGACCGCCGGCTCCGGCGCTCGCGGCTCGATCGCCGCGTCGGCCGCCGCTCGATCGGAGAAGAACGCGCCGCCGCCGAGCGCGCGGTCGAAGCTCGACCAGCGCTTGCCCGGCGCGAGCTCTTTCTCGAGGCGGTCGAAGCTGCCGAGGCGCCCGCCGAGGTTGTCGATCATGTGCACGAGCGTCGCCTCGCGCGTGCACGGCACGACTGGGCTGCCGTGCTCGAGCGTTCCGTGGTGGGAGAGGATGATGTGGCCGACCGCGAGCGCGAGCTCCGGCGGGAAGCCGTCGATCTCCTCGATCGCGCGCCTGATCCGGTAGTAGCCAAGCGCGATCTCGCCGTGCAGCTTGCCGGCATCGGTCAGGTCGATCGACCGCGGATCGTCCGTGTACGCCTCGAGCTTGCCGATGTCGTGCAGCAGCGCACCCGTGACCGCGACGTCACGATCGACGCCCCCGAACGTCGCGCTGATCGCGCTGACAGCCTGCGCGACGCCGAGGCAATGCTCGAGCAGCCCGTGTCTGTACGCCTGGTGGTAGTACTTCGCCGCCGGCGCCACTCGGTAGCCCGCCCACAACTCGGAGTCCTCGCCGAACACGCGCTCGAGCAGCGTGCGCAGGTGCTGCTCCTGGACCGTGCCGATCAGCTCACGCACCTCGCGCTCCATCTGCTCGACGCCGCGCGCCGGCCCGTCGGTCAGATCATCCAAATCAAAGCTTCCGGGCTCAGCCTGCTCCAAGCCGCGCAAATTGATCTGCGGTCCGAAGCGCGGATGCACCGTGTAGCGGCCGCGCACGCGGACCGGCGCACCCGCCTTCGCCAGCGCTTCGACCTCGGCCAGCTCCTCCCAGACCATGCACGCGAGCGCACCCGTCCGATCGCCGAGCTGCAGGCGCAGGTAGTCGCCGCCGTCGCGTCGCTGCCGGCGCTCGGCCTCGCGCACGAGCAGGACCTGGTCGATCTCGGCGCCGTCGATCAGCTCATTGACCAGCATGCTTTTGAAAGTAGTTGGGCGTGCGGACGAAACACGGCCGTCTCCTCCGAGCGAGACGGCGGATTCGCCGATCGCCGCATCGATCTGATGAAGCTGCTCGCGTCTGAGCTCGGGGTCTTGATCGACCTGCTCGCGTGAGGTCGTCCAGTCGCTCGTTATGATGCAAGGGATGGCAAAGCTGTCGACACAGATGGACCTTTCCAAGGTCGTGCGCCCCGGGACGCCGCTCTCGGAGCTGTTGCAGAAGAGCCTGCGCGAAGCGCGCAGCGAACCGCGCGAGCCCGAAGCTCGCCGCTCTCGATCCAGCGGCGGCGCATACAAGCCACGCGCTCGCGCCGACGGCAAGCGCTCGACCGCCTGACGGCGCAAGAGCAGCCCGTCACACAGCCTTCATGCGCTCGTCGATCGCTGCGCGCGGCACCTCCGTGACGCCGCCTTAGTCGCGCTCGGCCAGAAACGCCTGAACCAGCCGCGTCGGCGCGCGCGCGAGCCACGCCTCGGTGACGATCTCCTCGAGCTCGTCGAGCGCGATCCGATCGAGCCGCACGAGGATCGCCGGGTAACCGTCGAAGTGCGACGTCGTGAAGTACACGCGCGGATCGTCCGCCAGCAGCGCCTCCTTCGCGCCGAGGTGCTCGACGCGCGCGCCGAGCACCGGGCCGTCCGGCGCCGCGGCGGCGAGCTCTGCGACTTCCTTCGCCCGCAGCGGACGCTCCCAGACGAACAGCTTGTCCTTCACGCGCCATTGGCGGTTCCCGCGCGACACGCGCTCATCGGCTTCCGCCAGCGCGAGCGCAAGGCGTCGGACGTCATCCCAGTCCGCCATCTTCGCGCGCCCTACGGCTCGAGCCGATGCGGCCCGCGATACAGGAACGTGACCTCGCGCACGTTCTCTTGCCCGAGCATCTGCATCAACAGGCGCGTCAGGCCGAAGCCGAAGCCGCCGTGCGGCGGCGCGCCGAAGCGGAAGAAGTCGAGGTAGTACCCGATCGCATCGGTGTCGACCTTCTTCTCGCGCGCCTGCTCGAGCAGTCGCTCGTAGCGGTGCTCGCGCTGCGCGCCGGTCGTCAGCTCGATCCCGCGCCACAGCAGGTCGAAGCTCTTCGTCACGGTCGGCCGGTCGTCGTAGCGCATGTGGTAGAAGGGCCGCACCGACGTCGGGTAGTCGGTCACGAACGTGAACTCGTGGCCGTGGCGCTCGCGCACGATCGCCGACAGCGCGCGCTCGGCCGGCGGGTCGAGGTCGTGACCGTCGCCCGGCGGTTCGTGACCGCCCTCGCGCAGCAGCGCCTTTGCGTCCTCGAGCGTGATCCGCGGGAACGGCAGCTCCGGCACGACGAGCGCCGCGTCGAACGCATCCACGATCTGCTCACCGTGCGTCTCCTCGACGACGGCGAGCACGTGCGCGAGCCAGCGCTCCTGGAACGACATCACGTCGTCGTGCGAGTCGATCCACGAGATCTCGACGTCGACGCTCGTGAACTCGGTGTCGTGGCGTGAGGTGAACGACGGGTTCGCGCGGAACACGGGACCGACCTCGAAGACCTTGCCGAAGCCGGCGGCCATCGCCATCTGCTTGTAGAACTGCGGCGACTGCGCGAGCGTCGCCATGCGATCGAAGTACTCGAGCTTGAACAGCTCGGCGCCGGACTCGGTCGCCGCGCCGGTCAGCTTCGGCGAGTGCAGCTCGATGAAGCGCTCGCGCTCCCATACCTCGCGCATCGCGCGCTCGGTCGTCGTCTGCACCTCGAAGATCAGCCGGCGGTCGGGCCGGCGCAGGTCGAGGTAGCGCCAGTCGATCCGCTTGTCGAGCGCCGAGTCGGGTGCGATCGGGACCTCCGGAGCAGCGAGCGAGTCGATCTCGAGCTCGTCGAGCTTGACCTCGAGGCCGCCGAGGTTGACGCGCTCGTCGGCGACGACCGTGCCGATGATGCTGACCGCCGACTCGACCGTCAGCGCCGAGACACGCTCGTTCAGCTCGCTCGGCTCCTCGCCCTTGGCGAGCACGACCTGCGCCATGCCGGTTTCGTCGCGCAGCACGACGAACTGCACTCGCTTCTGGTCGCGCCGCGCGTTGACCCAGCCGCGCACGCGCACCCGCTCGCCGATCTTGCTCGGCAGCTCGGCTATCAGCGTGCGGTTCACCGGCGCCACCCTATCGAGCGGCGCCGGTGGCGCAGAGTCTCAGGCTGGGCAGGCGAACGTCCAGCTGCGCGGGACGCTCTTGCCGGGCTTCTTCGCGCCGGTGAACGTCAGCGACAGCTTGGCGTAGACCTTGACGCCGCCCTTGCATTTCTTCGAGCCCGCCGCCGTGGCGGTGATCGGGTAGCTCACGTTCTTGCCTTCGGCGCAGTTCGGTTCGCACGTGTTCGTCACGAACGTCCCCTTGCCCTTGGCCGTCGCGCCGCCGAAGCTCGACCAGCTCATGCCTTTGAGCGCTGTGTTGCCGTCGCCGCACGTCAGCGTCAGCAGCTTCGGACGCGACGCCGACTTGTTGCAGTTCACGATCTTCATCGGCGACGCGGCCGAAGCGGACAGTGCGAACGCGGTGATCACGAGCGCCGCGGCGAGCGCGAGACTCGCAACGAGTGAGACCTTCCTGAAGGTGTTGTCCATGCGCGGATATTCCACGTATTCGGCGCGCCTCCTCCGCGCGGTATGTGCCGTGCACGTGCGTTTTCCTCGGCGATAGCAGTTGTATGTACGCCGTATATACGGCTGCTATCGCGCTTCGAAAAAGAACACCCGCACTCCGCCCACCCGCGGACGGCGCGCCCACCCGCGGCCGGCCCGCTCGCGGCCAGTCCGCTCGTCAGCTGTCGTCGTCGGCGAGCTCAACGTCGACGGCGAACTGCTCGGCGTCGTCCACCTCGACGGTCGCGACGACGTCGATCGAGCCGGCGGGGCGCAGATCCTCGATCGCGAGCTCGAGCGCCGCGAGGCGCTCGGCCGTGTCGTGCACGACCGCGCGCGCGACCGGCGCGCGCATCGGACGGCGCGCCTGCGACTTCGCCTTGCGCACCTCGCGCAACACGTCTGCCGCGAGCTCGAGCGCACGCTCTTCGCGCTCGTTCGCCTGCTCGCCGGCGAGCGCGTCGGCCAGCTCGCGCGCGTCCGGCCAGCCGGCCTGGTGGATCGAGCCGGGCTGCCACCACGACCACACCTCCTCGCAGACGAACGGCAGGAACGGAGCGAACAGCCGCTGGAAGACCGACAGCGAGCGGCGCAGCGCGCGGCTGGCCGAGGCGGCGCCCGCGCGGCCGCGGTCGGTCTCGCCGGGGTCGTAGCGCCGACCCTTGACGAGCTCGACGTAGTAGTCGCAGTACCACCAGAAGCACCGCTCGACGCGTTCGAGCGCGCGCGCATAGTCGTACTCGTCGAAACTCGCCGTCGCGTCGGCCGCGACGCGCGCGACGCGCGCGATCATCGCGCGGTCGAGCGCGCTCGTCAGCGACTGTCCCTCGGCCGGCAGGTCGGCGAGCGCGAACTTCGACGCGTTCAACAGCTTCACGGCGAGGCGCCGGCCGTCCTTCATCTGCTTCGGGTCGAACGCCGTGTCCGTCCCCGGCCGCCCGCTCGCGGCCCAATACCGAACCGCGTCGGCGCCGAACTGCTCGAGCAGGTGCATCGGCGTGACGACGTTGCCCTTCGACTTCGACATCTTCTTGCGGTCCGGGTCGAGCACCCAGCCGGAGATCGCCGCGTTGGCCCACGGCAGCTCGTCGTAGTCCAGGTGCGAGCGCAGGATCGTCGAGAACAGCCACGTCCTGATGATGTCGTGCGCCTGCGGGCGCACGTCCATCGGGAAGACCTTCGCGAACAGCCCCTCGCCGGCCGGCGCTCCGGCGCGGTCGCCGCCCGCCCCGCCCGCGCCCTCGTCGGCATGACCGGCGATCTGCGGCGTCAACGACGACGTCGCCCACGTGTCCATCACGTCCGGATCGCCGACGAACCCGTTCGGCTGGCCGCGCTGCTCTGGGGCATAGCCGTCCGGGACGTCCGTCGACGGATCGACCGGCAGCTGCTCGGCGCGCGCGGCGATCGGCTCGTCGTGGCGGATCGCGCCGCTGTCGTCGAGCGGATACCAGACGGGGAACGGCACGCCGAAGAAACGCTGGCGGCTGATGCACCAGTCGCCGGTCAGCCCGTTGACCCAGTCCTCGAAGCGCGCGCGCATATACGGTGGGTGCCAGCTCAGTTCGCGCCCGCGCTCGATCAGCTCCTCGCGGCGCGACATCGTGCGGATGAACCACTGGCGGCTCGTCACGATCTCGACCGGACGCTCGCCCTTCTCGAAGAACTTGACCGCGCGCGTCAGGGGCTGCGGCTCGCCGACGAGGTCGCCGTCTTCCACGAGCAGCTCGACGATCCGTTTGCGCGCCTGATTGACGGTCCTGCCCGCGAGTTGCTCGTACTCACGCCGCGCGCGCTCGACGTCGTCCGACTCCCAGCCGGCGGCGCCCCACGGCACGTCGGTCAACCGGCCGTCCGGCCCCAACACGGAGCGCACCGGCAATCCGAGCTCACGCCACCAGACGACATCGGTGAGGTCGCCGAACGTGCAGACCATCACCAGCCCGGTCCCCTTCTCGCGATCGACGAGCGAGTGCGTCAGCACCGGCACGCGCGTTCCGAACAGCGGCGTGCGCGCATCGCGTCCGACGAGCGCGCGGAAGCGCTCGTCGTCGGGGTGCGCGAGCAGCGCGACGCACGCCGGGATCAACTCCGGGCGCGTCGTCTCGATCAGCGCCTCGCCGGCGCCGCCCGAGCCGTCATCGGCGATCGAAAATCGAACGCGGTGCATCGCGCCCGGCCGCTCGCGGTCCTCGAGCTCGGCCTGCGCGACGGCCGTCTGGAAGTCGACGTCCCACAGCGTCGGCGCCTCGAGCTGATAGGCCTCGCCGCGCGCGAGCAGGCCGAGGAACGAGCGCTGCGAGATGCGCTGCGCACGCGCGCCGATCGTCGTGTACGTCATCGACCAGTCGACCGACAGCCCGAGCCGGCGCCACAGCTCCTCGAACGCGCGCTCGTCGGTCTCGGTCAGGCGCAGGCACAGCTCGACGAAGTTCGGCCGCGAGATCGACAGCGGCTCCTTCTCCGACGGCTCCGCCGGAGGCGCGAAGTCAGGGTCGTAGGCGACCGACGGGTCGCATCGCACGCCGAAGTGGTTCTGCACGCGCCGCTCCGTCGGCAGCCCGTTGTCGTCCCAGCCCATCGGGTAGAACACCGCCTTGCCGCGCATCCGCTGATAGCGCGCGAGCGCGTCCGTGTGCGTGTACGAGAACACGTGCCCGACGTGCAGCGAGCCGCTCACCGTCGGCGGCGGCGTGTCGATCGCGAACACGCGCTCGCGCGGCGCCGAGCGGTCGAAGCGGTAGCAGCCGTCGCGCTCCCACGCCTCGCTCCACTTGCGCTCGAGCCCATCGAGCGCCGGTCGCTCGGGGACCGTCGCGTCAGCCTCTGTCGTCTCGTTCGCCGCCAAGCGGCTGATCGTATCCGGGCGCCGATCAGCGGGCGAAGGCGCGTGCGCCGTCAGGCGGCGAGCGGAAGCTCGCAGACGATCTCGCCGGCGCTCTCCGCGCGGCCGTAGATCGCTGCGTGCGAGCGCGCTGCGCGCTCGCTGCTGTGCGAAGGGCAATGGACGCCACGCACGCCGCCGCTGGCAAGTCCATATGCGAGCCACACGCCGCCTTCCCAGATGAAGTGGAAGAAGCGGTCTTCGAGCTCGCCGCTCGCGTCGAGCGCGCGCGCCCACTCACCGGCGACCACGGTCTCCGGGATGCACGCGCCGCACGTGCAGCCGTCGAGCGCGCTCCAGACGCAGCCGAGCGTGCGCTCCTCGCCGGCGCCGGCCGGTCCGAGCGCGCCCTCGCCGCGCAAGAGCTCGGAGACGATCCGCGCGAACTCGTCGCCGGGCACACCCTGCTCGATCCTTCGCACGTCCGTCAGCGCTGCGCTCATCGCTTCGCCTCCGATTCGGGTCCTGCCCCAACGGGGCGACGTCCTGTCGTCTGTTGCGTTCCAATCGGGCAGTTCATGTCGTCCTTTTCGGCCGACACCGCCGCATCGGTTCAATCCGGCGGAATTTCTGGACACCTGTTCGACGCGCTCTGCTCCAGTGATCAGTCGTCGGCGGTGACCGTCTCGAGCAGGTGCGCGAAGCGCTCGCGCGCCTGCTCGCGGCGCGTCGGCACATGCTCGCTCGGGATTTCGTCGGGCGGCGGCGAGCAGCCGTGCAGGATCCGCCGGGCGACGGTCTGGCGATGGACCTCGTCCGGGCCGTCGTAGATCCGCGCGGCGCGCGCGAAGCGGTACATCTGCTCGAGCGGCAGGTCGGTCGAGTAGCCGAGCGAGCCGTGTGTCTGAATCGCGCGGTCGACGACGTCGTGCAGAACCTTCGCGCCGTAGAACTTGATCAGCGCGATGTCGACGCGCGCGGCGCTCGCGCCCTGCGTGTCCATCACCCACGCGGCGTGCAACGTCATCAGCCGCGCGGCCTGCATCTCGGCGGCGCTGTCGGCGATCCAGTTCTGAACCGTCTGCTTCTCAGCGAGCAGCGAGCCGTGCGCGTGTCGGTAGGTCGCGCGCTCGCACATCATCTCGAACGCGCGCCGCGCGACTCCGAGCCAGCGCATGCAGTGATGGATTCGCCCCGGCCCAAGCCGCTGCTGGGCGAGCAGGAAGCCGTCGCCGACGCCGCCGAGCAGCGCGTCTGCTCCGACGCGCACGTTCTCGTAGACGATTTCCGAGTGCCCGCCGTAAGCGCCGAACTGCTCCCACGGATGCTCCATCGTCGGCACGTCGCGCACGATCTCGACGCCGGGCGTGTCGGTCGGGACGATGAACATCGAGGCGCGCTGAGGACCACGCGCGTCAGGGTCGGTCACGGCCATGACGATCAGGAAGTCGGCGATTGAGCCGTTCGAGGAGAACCACTTCTTGCCGTCGATCACCCATCCGTCGCGATCGCCCGTCGCGTCGCGCACTGCGCGCGTGCGCAGCTGCGTGGGGTCCGAGCCAGGCGTGTGCGGCTCGGTCATGCTGAACGCGCTGCGCAAGTCGCCGGCGAGCAGTGGGTGCAGCCAGCGGTCCTTCTGCTCGGGCGTGCCGGCCATCGCGAGGATCTCCGAGTTGCCCGAGTCCGGCGCGGCGTTGCCGAACGCGAGCGGCGCGATCGGCGAGCTGCCGAGGATCTCGTGCATCAGGCCGAGCTTCACCTGACCCATGCCCTGCCCGCCGAGCTCGGGCGGCAGGTGCGCGGCCCACAACCCGCGCGCCTTGACGCGCTCCTGCAACGGCGCGATCGCCTCGAGCAGACCGTCGATGCCGAGCTCGTGCGAGATCGTCTCGAGCGGCCAGAGCTCGGCGCGGACGAGCTCGTCCATCCAGTCGAGCTGCTCTTGGAAGTCGGCGTCGGTGGAGAAGTCCCAGCTCATCGTGCGGCGTCCTTTCTCGTGCGGTCGAGGCACGCCCGAGGGCGACACGGCGAAGGCTACGCGGATCCGCGAGAAGGGGCCGTTGGACGTCGCGACCAGAGCCGGGCCACGACGCCCCCCGGCGACAACGCCCGTGCCAGGGAGGGAGCGGCGTCGGGCGTCACTCAAGGTGACCGGACGAGGGAGGTCACACTCGAAAGCCCAACATCGCACAGCAAATAGTGCCTGTCAAGGGCCAAAGTAGGCTATTGTTTTACATATCAGTTGATCGATTTGCGACGCTCGCGCGCCCGGCCGATCGCTGTGGCGGGGGATGTGAAGCCGGTGCGCTCGGAGTAGAACGATCGGCTGCAGGGTCTATTAGAAAGCTCTCATGCGGATGTCGGCAAAGGCCAAAGCAGCGTCGCAGAAAGGCGCGTCTCGGCGTGAGGCCGAAGGCCATGTCGACGGCGACGGCCGCGCTCGCTCGCGCAAGCCGGCCGGCGCGCTGGCGCGCGAGCAGGCTCAGCTCCGCCACAAGGTTCGGTTGGCGCTCGCGATGATCGACGCGGTCGGCGCGGGTGGCTATCGCGCGACGCGCGTCGCCGACGTGATCTCGCGAGCGGGCGTCTCGCGCAAGACGTTCTACGAGAACTTCGACAACAAGCAGGACTGCCTGCTGTGGACGTTCGACATGATCGCCGCCGAGCTTGCGCGGCGCCTCGACGAGGCGTTCCATGAGAGCGACGGCTGGCGCGAGCGGATCGAAGCAGCGATCAGCGCGCTGTTCAGCTCGGCGATCGAGAATCCGGGCGCGCTGCGCCTCAGCCTGGTCGAGATCCCGGCGCTCGGCGCGGCGGGGATCGAGCGGCGCGAGGGCTCGCTGCGGCGCTACGAGCGCTCGCTGCGCGACGCGCTGACGCTCGCGCGTGGCGACGGGACGATCCCGGACACGGTGATCAAGGCGATCATCGGCGGCTTCTACCGCGTGCTGTACCGGCGCGTGGAGGGCGGCGACGCGGACGAGCTGCTCGAGCTGATCCCGGACCTGACGCGATGGGCCGAGTCCTACCACCCCTCGCCCGCGCCGATCCTCGCCGAGCCGAAACGGCTCACGCAAGCGCAGCGCGCGACGATCGCGCTCGAGGCGGGGCGCGCGCCGGGCACGCTCGCGCCGCACTCGCTGCTCGGCGGCCGTCGCGGGCTTCCGCGCGGCGATCAGAACATCTCGCGCAGCTTCGTCGTCGAGAGCCAGCGCGCGCGGATTCTCGATGCGGTGACGAACCTCGTCGCGAGCGACGGGTACGCGGCGTTGAAGGTCGAAGCGATCGCCGAACGTGCGGCGGTCTCGCTCGTCGCGTTCTACGAGCACTACACCGACAAGGAGGACGCGTTCTTGGTCGCATACGAGATCGGGCAGGGCAGGGCCTTGGCGGCGGTCGAACGCGCGTACGCGTCGCAGGACGATTGGCGTCTGGCGGTCCGAGCCGGCGTCGGCGCGCTGTTCCGGTTCCTCGCGACCGAGCCGGCCTTCGCGCACATCGCGCTCGTCGATGCGCTTGTCGCTACGCCTCGCACCGCCGAGCGCGTGCACCTGGCGGTGGACGCGTTCGCGCGCATGCTCGTCCCTGGTCTCGAGCAGACGCGCGGCCAGGCGCCGTCGGCGGTCACGGTCGAGGCTGTCGCCGGCGGGCTGTTCGAGCTGTGCCTGAGCTACGCGCTCGCCGGGCGGATCGCCGAGCTGCCAGAGCTCGCGCCGAGCGCGACGTATGTCGCGCTCGCGCCGTTCGTCGGCGGCGAGGAGGCCGCGCAGATCGCGACCGGGCGTCCGGCGCCGGCGCTCGCGCTCGCGTAGCGCCGCCTGGCCACCCCCGACGACGCCGGCCCGCGCCCGGTTAGCGCGGCGGCCGTGCGCTCATCACGGCGACCGGAACGGCGAGCCCGGCCGAGCGACGGACGGTCGCGATCCGCCGGCCGGGCTGCACTGCGTCGCGCGCCTCGCCGGCGTGCTCTCCGAGCACGTGCACGGTGCGATCGAGATCGGCCGAGAGCAGCGCGAGCCCCCACAGGCGCGCGGGCCGCTCGGCGCCGTCGCGACGCTCGACGAGCTCGTATGGTTCCTGCACGACCTCGAGGATCGCCTCGCCGAGGCGAAAGAACGCCTGTCGCGGAGCGCCGGCAGGCGTCGGCTCGTCGCGCACGCGACGCAGGTCGAGCCCGGCGGCCAGCAGCGCGGCGGTCGTGCGATCGAGCGCGGGCGTCATCGCGACGACGTGATCGATCGCCGTGATCGCGTTCGGGTGCGGCTCGCGCGGCGCGGCCGGCGCGGTCGGGGCGGTCGGGGCGCGCTGCGATGCGCTCGTCACGAGCCCGTCGAGCTCGGTCGAGGCGAGCCCGTGCAGCGACCAGCCGAGGAACCCGGGCGCGGCGTCCGCGCGCGCCGCGTCGCCGGCGAGGCGGACGCGCACCGAGCCAAGCAGCAGCCCGTCGGCGCGGTCGAGCTCGAAGCCGAGCGCGCGCCAGCGCTCGGGCGCGTCGGCGAGCACGAGCTCGTCGATCGTGACGGCGCTCGCGCCGTCGGCGTGCGGCTGCTCGCCGGCCATCGCCGGGGAGGATGACACGTCGGCACTCGATCGCGAGCTCGCGCCGGTCGCGCTCGAGCAGCGCGCCGGCGGCGGATGTCGTGTGAGGAGACGGGGTCGTGACGAGGGAGGAGAGTTGTGCATCGTTCGTGTCGATTGCAATTGCATATACGTCGTACATACATCTGCTATCACCGTCCGCAAAGAGACACACTCCACCCCGCTTTATCTTTCACATACCGTGCGGGCGCAACGCGAGATCCGCCTCGATCCGCTGCCGCGCGGCTTTCATCGTCAGCTTGCCCGGTACGGCCCCGGCTTCGGCCGCACGCGCCCGCCGGGGAAGGCCAAACGCAAGATCGTCCGGTGCACGGTACCGAGCTGCTTGCGCAGTGGGCCAGTGTTGTAAGGCAGGTCGTAGCGTGCACAGATCTCGCGCACGCGCGGTGCGATCTCGGCGTAGCGGCTGGAGGGCATATCGGGGAACAGGTGATGCTCGACCTGGAAGCTGAGGTTGCCGCTGAGGAAGTGAAACGGCGCGTGGCCGTCGATGTTGGCGGCGCCGAGCAGCTGGCGCACGTACCAGCCGCCGCGCGTCTCGTTTTCGACCTCCGCCTGGCTGAACGTGTATGTCTGATCAGGGAAATGGCCGCAGAAGATGATCGAGTAGGCCCACACGTTGCGCACGATGTTCGCGCTGAAGTTCGCCGTGGCGGTCGCGGAGAACGTCTCGCGGGCGACCTCGGCAGCTCCGGCGGCGACGCCGTCACGGCCGCCGCGCCGACGCCGACGCCGACCGCGCCCGCCGCGCCGGGCCGCGAGCGCGCCGCTGAGGGCGGCGGAGAGCGCGGGGAACGCGAGGTAGTCCTTGACGATCTGCCGGCGCGCCTTGACGCCGATCGCCTTCAGCTCGGCGAGCGCCTGCGCCTTTGACTTCTCGCCGGAGCGGATCGCCTCGTGGTTGAGGTCGTGCAGCGCGACGCCCCACTCGAAGAAGCCCATCAGCAGCAGGTTGTAGAGCGGCTGCAGCAGGTAGACCGGGTGCCACTTCTGATGCGGGTCGATCCGCATGATCTCGTAGCCGAGGTCGCGGTCCTTGCCGCGGATGTTCGTGAACGTGTGGTGCTCGTAGTTGTGCGAGTGGCGCCACGCATCGGCCGGCGAGGCGGTGTCCCAGTCCCAGTTGCGCGAGTTGACGTCGGGATCGTTCATCCAATCCCATTGACCGTGCATGACGTTGTGGCCGATCTCCATGTTCTCGAGGATCTTCGCGAGCGACAGCGCGGCGACGCCGGCGAGCCGCAGCGGGCGCTTGCGCGAGCCGAGCAGCAGCAGACGCGAGCCGAGCACGAGGTGGCGGTGGAGCTTGATCGTGTTGCGGATGTAGCGCGCGTCGCGCTCGCCAAGGTCGCCGTAGACCTCGTCGTGAAGCGCGTCGAACTCGCGCCCGAGCTGGTCGAGCTGCTGCGGCGTCAGTCGCGCGAGCGGGTGCGCGGGCTCGTCCAGGCGCGTGGCGCTCGGCGGCTCGGGCTTCGGTGGCTGTGCGACGGTGGCGGACATTGCTCGTTCCTTTCGGGCGGCTTGCTCAGAGGTCGATCTCGATCGCGCCCTCCGGCGCGTTGACGCAGGTGCGCACGATCTCGCCGGGCTGGCCGTGCACGTGACCGGTCCGCAGATCGCGGACGCGCCCGGAGCGCAGGCGCCCGACGCAGCTGCGGCAGATGCCCATGCGACAGCCGAACGGCATGCTCGCGCCGGCGGCCTCGCCGGCGGCGAGAATCGGCCGCTCGCCGTCGCTGCTCGCGTCGAGGCCGCTGCGGCACAGGCGAATCGTGCCGCCGCAGCCGCGCTCGCCGTCACCGACGCGCGCGTCGGGCTGGAAGCGCTCGACGTGCAGGCGCTCGGCGTCGCCTTCCGAGCGCCACTGCTCGCCGATCGTCTCCAGCAGCCCGGCCGGACCGCAGAGGAAGCTCTCGCGCTCGCGCCAGTCGGGGCAGATCGACTGCAGCTCGCGCGGGGCGAGCCGACCGTGCTCGCCGGTCAGGCGCACGTGCAGCCGGTAGCCGCCATGCGCGCGTCGCAGTTGCTGGAGCTCCGACGCGAAGATCACGTCGTCGGCGGTGCGCGAGCAGTGCACGTGGACGACGTCGCGCAGCTCGCGCGCGCCGCCGAGCGAGCGCAGCATCGCGACGATCGGCGTGACGCCGCTGCCGGCGCTGAGGAACAGGAGGCGCGCGGGCGTCGGCTCGGGGAGGGTGAACGTGCCTTCGACGCCGCCGAGGCGGACGATCGCGCCGGGGCGGACGCGCTCGTTGAGAAACGGCGAGACCCTGCCGCCGTGCACGAGCTTCGGCGTGATCGCGATGCAACCGTCGGCGCGGCCGGGCGCGGAGGTCAACGAGTAGGCGCGCCAGTGGTGCACGCCGTCGACGGCGACGCCGAGACGTACGTACTGCCCGGCGCGGTGTCCGGGCCATTCCCAGCCGGGCTTGATCACGACGGTGACGGCGTCGCGCGTCTCGCGTTGCACGCGAACGATCCGTCCGCGCAGCTCGCGCGTCGACCACAGCGGGTTGACGAGCTCGAGATAGTCGTCGGGCAGCAGCGGCGAGGTGAACGAGCTGACGAGGCGCAGCGCGCGGCGCCGCGCGGGCGAGACGGTGGGGACGGCGCCGCGTTCAGCCAACGGTCGGGTCGTCGTCGTGGGAGGAGGGCGAGAGCATGACGCGATCTGATGTTACCTCGATTGAGGGTACATCAAACCTAGTATCGTTGTGTGAGCGATGGCACACGCGACCGATCAGCAGCGAGGCGCGACGAAGCGCTCGGCGGCGGGCGAGCATCCGGCGACGCGCGAGGCGACGGCCGAGAGCGACCTGACGATCGAGCAGCTCGCGGCGGCAGTGGGCATGTCGGTGCGCAACATCCGCAATCACCACACGCGTGGCCTGCTGCCGCCGCCGGAGGTGCGCGCGCGGATCGGCTATTACAACGCCGAGCACGTCGCGCGACTGCGGCTGATCCTCGATCTGCAGGCCGACGGGTTCAACCTCGCGGCGATCGAGCGCCTGCTGAGCGGCTCTGACGGCCTCGCCGAGCGTCTGCTCGGCCTGCGCCGCGCGGTGACGACGCCGTTCGAGCCGGAGGAGCCGGAGCTGATCACGGCGGCCGAGCTGAACGAGCGCTTTGGCGAGCTGAGCGAGAAGGACGTCGAGCGCGTGCGCAAGCTGCGGCTGCTCGTGCCGCTCGGCGACGGGCGCTTTGAAGCACCGAGCCCGGCGCTGCTGAGCGCGGCCGAGCAGGTGATCGCGCTCGGCATCCCGCTGCACGCGGCGCTATCGCTGTCAGACCGCGTCAGCCGCGACGCGGACTCGATCGCACGCGCGTTCACGAAGCTGTTCATCCGCGAGCTGTGGGAGCCGTTCGACGCGGCCGGACAGCCGGCGGAGGGATGGGACGAGCTGATCGAAAGCGTCGACCAGTTGCGCCCGCTCGCCTCGGAGGCGCTGCTGGCGCTGTTCAAGCTGCGGATGACGGCGCAGCTCGAGGACGCGTTCGGCAAGGTCATCGAGCATCAGGCGAAGCGCCGGTAGCGCCGCCGCGGATCGGCGACGGGCGAATCGCGCGTTCGTATGCTCGTCTAAGCGCCGGGCCGCGATCGATTGCAACACGGGGACGGTGCCGATGGGTACGCGGACGAAGCCATGCAGCGGGCACAACTACTCAGACGGCTCGTGCTCGACTCGCAATACGTGATCGACGAGCACCTCGTAGCCGCGGCGATCCTCGCGCCCGCGGCGACTCGCCGCGCGGTCGGCGACATGGCGTTCCGCAACGACGTCGGCGGCTGGCGCGGCGTGCGCTCGTTCAGGCCGAGCGCCGACGTGCGTTCGTTCCGCCCGTGCTCGCAGCGCGGCTCGCGCGACGGTCGCGGCGCGGCGGCGCGGCTGGGGCTGATCTAGGCGATGCTCGAGGTCTCCGTCCCGATCGCGCACGAGCTGCTCGCGCAGTGCGTCAAGCAGGGCCAGGCGCTCGTCCAGCGCGCGAGCCTCGTCGGCGACTTCAGCGACTACGAGGCGTGGAAGTCCGCGCGCAAGCAGTGGATCGACCCGACGGTGCACGCGCTCGAGCACATGTACGGCGGTCCGCGCGAGGCGCGTGAGTTCGCCGACGCGGCGACGTGCGCGGAGGGCGGACGGCGCTGGCAGCAGCAGTACGCGGCCGACCTCGAGTGCGTCAACGGCGCGATCGAGCTGCTGACGGTGCTGCAGGGCGAGCTGGCGTTCGACGCGCCGCC
This sequence comes from Solirubrobacteraceae bacterium, assembly GCA_035486335.1. GTDB lineage: Bacteria > Actinomycetota > Thermoleophilia > Solirubrobacterales > Solirubrobacteraceae > Palsa-744. The sequence goes on along the minus strand of DATHND010000057.1, from coordinate 2,972 downwards.
GACCGCCGCGCTCGCCACCGAGGCGGACGCGCCGCGCGAGCCGGCGCCGGCGCCGGCGATCGTGCAGGAGCCGGCGGCGATCGTGGAGGAGCGGCCAGCGATCGTGGAGGAGGAGCAGGCGCCGGCGATCGTGCAGCAGCCGGACCCGCCCGCGCGCGCCGAGCTGACGCGCGCGCCGCTCGTCGGCGCGGAGCTGACGCAGCAGGACTCGAGCGCGCCGGCTGAGCGCATCAGCATGCCACCGGAGGCGGCGCCGACGCGCACGCGCCGGGTGTTCGTCGCGCACGGGCGCGATGAGCGCTGGAAGGACGCCGTCGCGCACGTGCTCGAACGGGCGGGCTCGGAGGAGGTGGTGATCCTCGATGGCCACGCGGAGGAGCGCGCGAAGCTGCTCGAGCAGATCGCCGATCAGGCGCAGGGCGCGCGCTATGCGATCGTGCTGCTGACCGCCGACGACATCGGCGCGGCGCGGCTGGAGTCGGCGGAGGAGCCGTACTTCACGACGCGCGCGCGACAGGGCGTCGTGTTCGAACTGGGCTTCCTCGTCGCGGCGCTGACGCCGGGGCGAGTGTGCGTGCTTTACGAGGACGGCGTCGAGCTGCCGTGCGAGCTCGAAGGGATCTCACACGTGCGTCTCGACCTCGCCGGCACGTGGCAGCCGAAGCTGCTGCTCGCGCTGCGACGCGCCGGCTTCGAGTACGACCTCAACCGCCTCGCGGCGGCGTGAGCCGGCGTCCCGCTGGACACGAGCGGACGGTTGACAGATAATCGGCGCGATGCAGGTCGACTTCTGCGGCGTGCGCGGCTCGCTGCCGGCGGCCGGCGTCGAGTTCGCGCGCTACGGCGGGCACACGTCGTGCGTGGCGCTATCGCATGACGACGAGCGCGCGCCTTCGCTGATCCTCGACGGCGGGACGGGCCTGCAACGGGCGGCCGCGCTGCTCGGCGACGAGGCGTTCCGCGGGGCGATCCTGCTCAGCCACCTGCACTGGGACCACATCATCGGGCTCCCGTTCTTCCCACCCGGCCACCGCGACGACGCGCGCGTCAGCGTGCTGCTGCCGAGGCAGGCCGACGGAACGTCGGCGGTCGCGGCGATCGAGGGCGTGATGTCGCCGCCGTACTTCCCGGTCGGACCGAGCGAGCTGCGCGGCAAGTGGAGCTGCGGCTCGGTCGAGCCGGGCGAGCGCGAGGTCGCGGGCTTCACGGTGCTCGCGCGCGAGATCCCACACAAGGGTGGGCGCACGTTCGGCTATCGCGTCAGCGACGGGCGCGCGTCGCTGGCGTACCTGCCCGATCACAACCCGACGGCGCTCGGACCGGGCGAGGACGGCTTCGGCGAGTACCACGCGGCGGCGCTCGAGCTCGCGCGCGACGTCGACCTGCTCGTGCACGACGCGCAGCTGCTGCCGGAAGAGCTCGCCGCCGAGGGCGACTATGGGCATGCGGTCGCCGACTACGCGGTCGCGCTGGCCGAGCGGTCCGGCGCCCGCGCGGTCGCGCTGTTTCACCATCGCCTCGACCGCACGGACGACGCGCTCGACGTGCTTGGCGCGCGGCTGGCGGCGCGCTCGAGCGGCGTCAGCGTCGCCGCTGAGGGAGTCTCGCTGCGCGTTTAGCGGCGCACGAGGTTACGCGCTCGTGCGCGGGTGCAGCGCGACCGCCGGCGCCTCCGGCTGCGCGTCGGGGCGCAGCGGCACGCCGGCCGCGGCGTAGGCGTCGATCGCGTCGAGCGTCTCGGCGCTCAGCAGCGCCTGCGCGAGGCTCTCGAGCTGCTCGCGGTGCTCGCTCAGCAGGCGTGCGACGTGCACGTGACCGGCCTCGACGATCCGGCGCACCTCCTCGTCGATCAGCCGCTGCGTCTCCTCCGACGTCTCGCTGGCGCCCGGCAGCAGCGGCCCCTGCGCGTCGGAGGGAAGCACGGTGATCGGTCCGATCGCGTCGCTCATCCCCCAGCGGCCGACCATCTGGCGCGCGATCGCGGTCAGCTGCTGCAGGTCGGACTCGGCGCCGGAGGTGATCGAGTCGTAGACGACCTCCTCGGCGACGCGGCCGCCGAGCGCGACGCGGATCTTCGCTTCGAGATCCTCGCGCGAGTAGGACACGCGATCGCTGTCGGGCGTCGACAGCGTCACGCCGAGCGCCATCCCGCGCGGGATGATCGAGACCTTGCGCACCGGGTCGGCGCCGGGCGTCAACATCCCGACGAGCGCGTGCCCGGACTCGTGGTAGGCGGTGCGCTCGCGATCGGCGGGCGACAGCAAAATGCCGCGCGGCGCGCCGAGCATGATCTTCTCGAGCGAGTCGGTGAAGTCGGCGCGCTTGACCTTCGCGTGCCCACGCCGCGCCGCGAGCAGCGCCGCCTCGTTGGCGAGGTTGGCGAGGTCGGCGCCGACCATTCCCGGCGTGCTCGCGGCGATCGTGTCGAGGTCGACGTCGGCGTCGAGCGGAATCGAGCGCGTGTGGACTTCGAGGATTTCGCGACGCCCCTTGCGGTCGGGCGCCTGCACGGCGACGCGCCGGTCGAAGCGGCCGGGACGCAGCAGCGCCGAGTCGAGCACGTCGGGGCGGTTCGTCGCCGCGAGCACGACGACCGCCTCGGAGCTTTCGAAGCCGTCCATTTCGGTCAGGATCTGGTCGAGCGTCTGCTCGCGCTCGTCGTTGGCGCCGGTGACCGACACCGAGCCCTGGCGCGAGCGCCCGATCGCGTCGAGCTCGTCGATGAAGATGATCGCCGGCTCGGCCTCCTTCGCCTTCGTGAACAGATCGCGCACGCGTGAGGCGCCAACGCCGACGATCGCCTCGATGAACTCGGAGGCGGAGATCGAGAAGAACGCCGCGTGCGCCTCGCCTGCGACGGCCCGCGCGAGCAGCGTCTTTCCCGTCCCGGGCGCGCCGGACAGCAACACACCGTGCGGCATCCGCCCGCCGAGGCGTCCGTACTTCTCGGGGCTGCGCAGGAAGTCGACGAT
>DATHND010000056.1:0-36161 GCA_035486335.1 Solirubrobacteraceae bacterium | reverse complement strand
GTCCGGCTCGCTGCCACTGGCGAGACGACGATGATTTCGACGCGGCGCCGGAGCCACCCGTCTTCGCGCGCCGCGAACGGCGCGGCTTCTCTCTCCTTGTGGGCAAGACCCCGGTCCCGTTGTCATCCGTCATCGTGTGGCTAAATAATGCCGCGCGACCGGGCCGGCGCAAAGGCTGTCCTGAATATTCAGTTCTGACTACTCCTCACAACGAGCGGACGTCCCTCCGCGATCCGCCCGCCCCTATGCGTCCTGCTGAGCAAACGCGATCCGCCAGAGGCGCAGGATCGGGAGCAGGAGCCGCGTCAGCGACCCGCCGGAGCGGACCAGGCCGGCGGTGCCGGAGCGCATCTGCGGCGTCCGCGCGCTGTCCTTCGAGAGATACATGGCGATCATGCACGCCGCGATCACGGCATGTCGGTGACCGTCGCGCAGCCGTCGCGCCTCGGCGATCGAGCGCGCGAGCAACGCGCGCAAGCGCTCGCCGGCGTGCGCCGCGTCGGCGTAGTGGTCGATGTATCGGTGGTCGCCGTTGAGCGCGTCTTCGGCCTGGTCGACGTAGCTGTCGAGCATCGTCGTCGAGGCCGACAGCCACGGGAAGTAGGCGGTGACGGTTCGCGCGAGGTCGGTTTCGGTGCAGCCGGGCTGCGCCGCGAGCGCCAGGAACGCGTGGATCGTCAACGAGGCGCTGGCGGCGCCGGTCAGCTCGAACCAGCTGAGTCGCCGCTCATCGGGGAACTCGCGCTCGGACCACGCCACGAGCGCGCGGTCGCGCTCGGACGGATCGGTGTCGTGGTTGAGCGCGAGCACCTGCGCGCGCCTGGCTTCGCGGACGACCGCGGGACGCACGCGGCCGTAGGACGGGAGCACGGCACAGCGCCGTCGACACGCTTCGACGAGCGCGCGCAGGTATCCGCCGTCCTCCGACCACGGGTGGTGGCGATAGTAGTCGGAGATCGGCGCTCCGGGATCGAGCGCCTCGACGAGCGCGAGATGCAGCTGGCGTCCGTTGTCCGTCCCGGCGTGCGCACCGCGCTCGTTGACGCAGTCGAGGAAGTCCCAAATGATCTCGTAGCCGATCAGCAGCCGCAGCAGGTTCAGGTCGCGGCGGGCCGGCAGGATCCAGAACAGCGCGGCGCCGTCGGTGTGCCCGCGCTTGCGATCGATCGAGCTGAGGGCGTCCGCGCGAATCGACGGATCCGGAATCGCCGACGCGCGTGCGCGCCACCCGTCGATCTCGTTCGACGCAGCGCTCAGGCCCCAAACGATCTCGCGCGTTGCGGCGACCGCCAGGGCCCAGACCTGCCGCGGAGAGAGAGGTAGCGGGTCGGGCATCTATCCATGGATCAGAATTCTCCCGGATAGTAGTGGGGGGGTCGGTCGTCTCTTTTCGGCGAACATCGATCAGTCGGGCAGCGCGATCGTCGGCCGCACGCGCGCCGCGAAGTACCCCGGCACGGCAACTATCGCAACAGCGACGGCGGTTATCAGCGCGAAGCTGCCGAGCGCCGACGGCAGCGGCGTCGTTTCGATGACGGGGAAGCCGTTGACATCCGAAAGCGCGCGGCCGAGCAGGAGCTGTCCATAGAGGCCGAAGACGGCGCCGAGCGCGCAGCCGACGCCGAGCAGGATCGCGCTCTCCCACAGCAGCGCGCGCCACAACAGCAGGCGGCTGAAGCCGTCGACCTTCATGTCGGCGAGGCGCGCGCGACGCTGCCAGATCATCGCGCCCATCGCGGCGGCCATCGCGAGCACGGCGGCGATCAGCACGAGTGTTCTGATCTGGGTCAGGCGCGAGAGCCCCTGTGCGGCCTGCCCGAAGTGCATCCGCTCGCGTTCGGCGCGGGTTTCGACGTGCAGCGACGTCGGCGCGCCGAGCGCGCGCCGAAGCGCGCGGCTGACGACGGGCGCGGCGGCGCCGGGCGCGAGCTGGATCAGGTACGCGCTCGGCTCGCTGCGCCCCCATGCGCGGGCGTAGTCGTCCGCGTTCATCACGAGCGCGCCGGGCGACCAGCCCATGTTCGTGCTCAGCGCCGCCACGCGAAAGCGCGTCGGCTGCGGGCTCGGGAGCGTGAAGTACCCGCCGACGCGCAGGCGGTGTTCGGAGGCGATCGCACACGAGAGCACGACCCAGCCGCCTTTGCGCAGGCGCGCCGTCGCGAGCGCCGCGCGCCCGTCGACGATCTGACTCGCGGCGATCGGGTGAGCGGCGCCTCGCGGCGGCGCCAGCACCCAGACGCGGCGGTCGAGCCAGTCGAGGAAGCTGCCGCGATAGAGCTCGACCGAGCGAACGCCCGCGACGCGGGAGAGCGCGCCGGCGGAGACGTCGGCGAACGGCGTCGTCGCGAACGAGTTGGACGTGCCCGCCAGCGTGACCCAGATGTCGGCGCCGGAGTCGATGCCGCGCGCCGACGCGTCGAGCCCGCGCTGCAGATTGTCGCGCGCGCTCTCGATCGAGACGGTGCCGAACACGGCGATCGCGCCGGTCGCGGCGATCGCGAGCGATCGCGAGCGGTTGACGCGCGAGCGCAACTCGATCAGGGCGAGGTAGGAGGCCGCGGCGGAGTGCAGTCGCTGCACGCGCGCGCTCGCGCGAACGGTCAGCGCGATCACGGCCGGCAGACAGAGCAGCAACGCGACGGTCAGCGTCAGCACGCCGACGATCGCCGATTGCGGCGCGGCGAGCAGGATCGCCGTCGTGGCGAGCAGACACAGAAACGCCCCGGCCAGCAGCCACGGGGCGCGCCAGCGTGGGCCGCTCGTGCGCGCGTTCGTGAATCCGGCGGGCCGCCGGGCGATCTCAGCGCGCAGCGGCGCGAGCACGCCGACGCCGGCCGCGAGCATCCCGCCGAAGACGGCGAGCAGGACGCTCCAAACCGTCACGATCCGCTGCTCGCCGACCGGAAACGCGAACGACAGGTAGCCGGGATTGGAGCTGAACACGGCATGCGAGAGCAGCTCGCCCAGCAACAGACCGAGCGCCGAGGCGATCGCCCCGAGCACGAGCGCGTCGAGCAACAGCACTTCGACGATCATCCGCCGGGTGTAGCCGTCGAGGTGCAGATCCTGGATCAGGCTCCGACGCTGCGGGACGGTCAGCAGCAGGGCGTTGAACGCGAACAGGAAGCCGACGAACGCGCTCAGCGCGGAGAACAGCTCGGTCGACTGGTCGACCGGTTCGGCGGCGCGGCGGAACAACGTCGTGTCGAAGTCCGCCAGCCGCACGTTCAGGCGACCGGCGGCGAGACGCTCGAGCTCAGCGCGGACGAAGCGATCGAGACGCGCCGGCGAGCGCACGTAGATGCTCGTGATAAGCCCCGGCAGATCCGCCAGGCGCTGGACGGTGCGCAGCGGCGCGAGCGCGATTGGGTTCTCTCCGAGCGCGCCGCCGCCGCGGCCGAGCAGGTCGGGGACGAGCAGCGCGCGTGTCGCTCCGGCGCCGAGCTGCAGCTCGACCGTACCGAGCGCGCTCGCGCCGATCCGTTCGGCGATCGCCGCCGGCAGCGTGAAGACGCGCGCGCGGGCGAGCGCGGCCTGGTCGATGTGCCGCGCGATCCCACCGCCGAGGCGTGCGAGACGGGGTTCGGTGCCGACGAGGTCGACCGACTGCTGCCCGCTCGGCCCGACCACGTTCGCGTTCTGCTCGAGCACTGGAGCGACCGCCTGCACGCCGGGCAAGCGCTCTACTTCGGGCAACAGCCGTTCGTCGAAGCCGACGCTGTCGCGAGCGGTCAGCTGGAAGCGCATCGAGCCGACGATCCCACTCGTCAGTCGCTGGACGGAGCCGTTCAGGCTCGTGTTTGCGACCTGCGAGGCGAACAGCAGCGATACACCGATCGCGATGCCGGCGACCGCGAACAGTTCTTGCGTCAAGCGCGCACGGATCCGCACGCGGTACAGGCGCAAGATGCTCGAGAGCCTCATCGCCGCGAGCCCTTCGCGCGGCTGTCAGCCGCCATTGACCGCCGCTTGTCCCTCGTTCGCCTCGCGGTCGGTCAGCCGACCGTCGCGCAGCGTCAGCACGCGATCGGCGAATTCGGCGGCCTGCGGGTCGTGCGTGACGAGGACGACGGCGATCCGACGCTCGCGACAGGCCTCGGCGAGCAGCGCGAGCACCTGCGCACCACGCTCGGTGTCGAGACTCCCGGTCGGCTCGTCGGCGAGCAGCAGCCGCGGGTCCATCGACAACGAGCGCGCGATCATCACCCGCTGGCGCTCGCCCATCGAGAGCTGCTCGGCGCGGTGGCTCATCCGCTCGGACAGGCCAAGACGCTCGAGCAGCGGCTTGATCCGCCGGCGCGCCTCGCGCGAGCTGACGTCGGCGCCCATCAGCTTGAGCGCTGCGTTGTCAAGCGCGCTCGCGCCGGGGATCAGGTTCAACGACTGGCGCACGAAGCCGAGCTCGTGCAGGCGATACTGCGCGGCGTCGCGGTCGCTCAGCTGCGAGACGTCGCGGCCGTCGACGCAGATCGTGCCGGCGTCCGGCCGCAGCAGCGCCGCGATCAGCATCAGGAGTGTGCTCTTGCCCGAGCCGCTCGGTCCGTACAACGCGACGAACTCGCCCTCGGAGACCGACAGCGAGACGCCGTCGACCGCGCGCACCGGCGCGGCGGCTGCGGCTGGAAAATGCTTGACGAGCTCGCTCAGCTCGAGCACTGGGACGCCCCCGCGGGCATCTACGCAGAGCGCTTGTAACCGGGAAACTCGATCACGTTGTCTTCGGCTTCGTCATCGACCGGCGGAGTATCGCCGTCGGACCCGACGGGAGGCGTGATCAGCCGTCCGCCGCTCAGCGCCCTGAGCTGGTGCGAGCCCATCGCGGCCGGCATGTCCGGCACCGTCATCAGCACGGCGACGTCGGTCTCCTCGACGAGCGCGCGAAGCAGTTGCAGGATCTCCTCGCGCTCGCGCACGCCGAGGTTGGCGGTCGGGTCGTCGATCAGCAGCAGCCGCGGCGAGCGCGCGATCCCGTGCGCGATCGCGACGAGCGCGCGCTCGCCGTCGGACAGGCTCTCCCAGCGCTGCCCGGCGCACTGTCCCATTCCGACGCGTCGCAACGCTCCGTCGGCGAGCCGGTTGGCCTGCCGGCGGCCGTGCTCGATCAGCAGCGGAAGCGCGACGTAGTCGAGCATCGTCAGGTCGCTGCGAGGGCCGGAGCGTCGAATCCACCCGATCTCGCCGCGCCGAAGCCGCGCGTGACCGCGCTCGGAGAGCGTCGTGAGATCGTCGCCGGCGAAACGCACCGCGCCGCGGTCGGGTGTCTCCAACCCGGCCGCGATTCGCAGCAACGTCGTCTTGCCGGCCCCGCGCCGGCCCCACACGCCGATGAACTCGCCGGCGCCCACGTCGAGACATGCGTCGACGAGGACGCGCACCTCCGACGGTCCGCGCCAATAGCTCTTGCTGACCTTCTCCAGCGAGAGCAGCGCGTCGACCATCAGACTCCTCGCAGGCGGCACACCCCGGCGCCGACGGCATCGGCGGAGGCTCCGGCGGCGCGCGAGGCTTCGTGCTCCTCGCGGAGCTGTTCGAGCAGCTCGCGCGCGTTCTGCAGCCATTCGATTCGAGCGTTCCAGAAGGCGACCTCGGCTTCCGCCGCAAGCGTTCCCATCAGGCTCGACCAATCGCGCGCGGACGCGGTCTCCTCGCCGAGCCGCTTGAGGTCCTGCAGGCGACCGAGGCAGACGACTTCCTGCCCGGTGACGACTTCGATCAGCCGCGGAACGTTGCGCGGGCGACAGAGCGCGATCTTCATATGCAGCTCGTCACGCAGCGGCGGCGCCGGCGAGGGATCGAGCATCCACGACTCGAAGTGCTCGACGCCCTCCTCGGTCGCCTCGTAGATCGTACGCGGCGCCGCGCGACGCGCGGGGCCGGCGCCGAGCTCTCCGGCGCTGCGCACGAGCTCGTCGCGACTGAGCTGATCGAGCGCCGAGTAGACGCCGGACGGCGCGAAGCCGGAGGAGCCAAAACGCTCGTCGAGACGTTGCGCAAGCTGATACCCGTAACCGGGTCGTTCGATCACGAGCCCCAACACCGCATGCTTGGCCGACATCTTCGCCCTTCCTCGTCAACGGTCTCCTGCGAAGAAGGTACTCGAATCGGCGAACGCTTGCATTCCAATCATGGCATGAATCAGACCGAGTGGAATTCTTGGGCCAATCGAGATCATGCGCATAATAGGAGCGTCTCTCACGTGATGCCGAGCCGGTCGAGCAGACCTTCGTCGCCGCGCCAGTCGCGCCGAACGCGAACCGACAAGTCAAGGTGCACGCGACAGTCGAGCTCGCGCTCGATCTCGCGCCGCGCGGCCGTTCCGATCGCCTTGATCATCCGCCCTCCGGCGCCGATCAGGATCCCCTTCTGCGATGAGCTCTCTACCCACAGCAGCGCGCGCACGCGCGCCAGCTCGGGACGCGGCCGTTCGATCTCCTCGACGACGGCCTCGACGGCGTGCGGCACCTCCTGGAAGGTGCGCTTGATCGCCGCCTCGCGAACGAGCTCGGCGAGCACGACCGCGAGCGGCTGATCCGAGGTTGCGCGCGCGGCGAACATGAACGGACCCTCCGGCATCAGCTCGCCGAGGTGCTCGACGAGCGCCTCGACGCCGACGCCGGTACGCGCGGAGATCGGAAACAGCTCGCCGCCGAACTCGAGCTCGGCGGCCTGAGCAAGCATCGCCGCCGTCGCCCCGCGCGAGAGCCGGTCGATCTTGTTGACGGCGATCGTCACTTGCGCTTCGGCGTCGGCGAGCGCGCCCGCGATGAAGCGGTCGCCGGGACCGACGCCCTGCTCGCCGTTGAGCAGCAGCAGCGCGACGTCGGCGTCTTCTAGCTCCTGGCGCACGCGCGCGGCCATGCGCGAGGTGAGCGCGTCGCGCGGACGTTGCACGCCGGGCAAGTCGACAAGCACGATCTGGCGATCGCCGCGCGAGCGGATCCCGCGGATCGCGCGACGGGTCGTCTGCGGCCGGTCGCTGACGATCGCGACCTTGTCCTCGACGATCGCGTTGACGAGCGTCGACTTGCCGACGTTCGGTCGCCCCGCGAGCGCGACGAACCCGCTGCGCGTCAACCCGGCTCCGCCGCGAGCAGGTCGCGCTGGAGCGCGAGCATCTCGCCGTCGTCGACCTCATGGTCCATGCCGAGCAGGTGCAGCATTCCGTGGATCACCGCCTCGCGCACGTCGACCGTGTGCTCGGGGCAGATTATGATGTCGCCGAGCTCGCGAGCGTCGTCGAGCGGCTCGGTGCCGTCGACCGGAAACGAGAGCACGTCGGTCGGGCGCGGACGTCCGCGATAGCGCGCGTTCAGCTCGCCGATCCGCGCCGCGCCGACGAACTCGATCGCGAGGTGGCCGTCGGCGACGCCGGCCGCTGCGGCCGCGATCGTGCAGAGGCGGCGCAGCTCCGCCTCCTCCAGCGCCGACTCGCCGACGATCTCGAGCTCGAGCATCGCCGCTCAGGCGCGACGATCGGCCGAGCGCAGCTCAGGCGCTTCGCGCTGCGCGTGGACGTCGTAGGCCTCGACGATCCGCTGCACGAGCTTGTGGCGCACGACGTCCTCGCCGCCGAAGCGGACGAACTCGATGCCCTCGATCTGCTCGAGCACGTCGCCGACGACGACGAGGCCCGAGCGCTGCTCGCGCGGCAGGTCGACCTGCGTGATGTCACCGGTCACGACCATGCGCGAGCCGAAGCCGAGCCGCGTGAGGAACATCTTCATCTGCTCGGGCGTCGTGTTCTGCGCCTCGTCGAGAATCACGAACGAGTCGTTCAAGGTGCGCCCTCGCATGAACGCCAGCGGCGCGATCTCGATCACGCCGCGCTCGATGAACTGCGCGACCTTCTCCGGATCGAGCATGTCGTGCAACGCGTCGAACAGCGGCCGCAGGTAGGGATCGACCTTCGCCATCAGGTCACCCGGGAGGAAGCCCAGCCGCTCGCCCGCCTCGACGGCCGGGCGCGTGAGGATGATCCGGTTGACCTCGTGGCGCGTGAGCGCGGCCGCGGCCATCGCGACCGCGAGGAACGTCTTGCCGGTGCCCGCCGGCCCTACGCCGAACGTCACTGTGTTGTTTCGCACCGAATCGACGTAGCGCTTCTGATTGACCGTCTTCGGCGCGACACGCAGGCTGCGGTGACGCCAGACGACGTCCTCGAGCACGCGCGCGGGCGACTCGTGCGCATCGAGCGCGCCGGTCACCGCGGCGATCGTGCCCGGGCCGATCTGATGGCCGCGTGCGATCAGCTCCGACAGCTCACGCACGACGCGCTCGCCGGCGTTCGTCTCGCTCTCCTCGCCGTCGAACGTCAGCACGTTGCCGCGCAGGAACACCTTGCAGTCGAGATGCGCCTGCAGCGCGCGCAGCACCGCGTCCTGGCTGCCGGCGAGCTCGACGGCGACGTCGTTGGGGAGCTCGATCTGCGTCCTCATCCGTGCAGCGACGCCCGCACCAGCCCGGAGACGCGCTTGCCGTCGGCGCGCCCGTCGACGGCCGCCATCGCCTGCCTCATCGCCTGGCCCATATCCTTGACCGACTGCGCGCCGCTCTCGCGCACGGCGCGCTCGACGATCGAGTGCAGCTCGGCGTCGGACAGCTCGGCGGGCAGGTAGCCGCTGATCAGCTCGCCCTCGGCCTCCTCCCCGCTCGCGAGATCGTCTCGTCCGGCCTCGCGGTAAGCCTTCGCGGCCTCCAAGCGGCGCTTGCGCTCGCGCCGCAGCACGGCGAGCTCATCGTCGGAGCCTTCCTTCAGCGACTTCTGCAACTCGGAGAGCACGAGCCGCAGCGCGCCGACGCGCTGCTTCTCGCCCGCGCGCATCGCCCCCTGCAGATCGAGCTTGATCTGGTCGAGTATCGCCACCTCGATCAGGATACGCCGCGACAGCGACATCTGGGACGGCTGACCGGCGGCGCGCGCGGCAGTCCGGCCTACCGGCGCCGACGTACGCCGGGCCGTAGGCGGCGTCGCCGGTTCCGTGCCGGACTGGCGGAGTGAATATCGTGGCGCGCGTGAACGACTCGCTCTACGCCGACGCGCTCGCGCCGTTTCTCGCCGAAACCGAGCGACTGCGCCCGGTCGGGGTGGAAGTGATCGACGCGCACACCCACCTTGGGCTCGACGAGGATGGGCGCTCGCTGACGCTCGCGCAACTGCTCGCGCAACTCGATGCGGCGAATGCGCGGCGTGCGTGCGTGTTCCCGTTGCACGACCCCGAGCGCCACCCCTCCTACCGCGTCCCGAACGACCGCGTGCTCGGCTGGGCCGGCGAAAGCGACGGGCGGCTCGTGCCGTTTTGCCGCCTGGACCCGGCCGAAGAGCCGCTGGAGGAGGCCGAGCGCTGCCTCGCCGCCGGCGCGCGCGGGATCAAGTTGCATCCGCGCGCGCAGGAGTTCGTGTTCGGCGGCGCCGAGATGGCCGACGTGTTCGCGCTCGCCGAGGAGACGCGCGTGCCGATCCTGATCCACGCCGGACGCGGCCTGCCGCCGCTGGCCGACGGGCTCGCCGATCTCGCGCTCGAGCACCCCGAGCTCGTGCTGATCCTCGCGCACGGCGCGATCTGCGACCAGGGCGTCCTGACGACGCGCTTGGCCGAGCATCCGGGCGTGCTGTACGACATCTCCTGCTTCTTTCCGCTCGACGTGATCGAGCTGTTCGCGCGCGTGCCCGCCGAGCGGATCGTGTTCGCATCCGATCCGCCGTACGGGATGCCCGCGACGACGCTGTACCTCGCGCTGCGCGTCGCGCGCCAGGCCGGCCTCGACGAGCGGACGACGAGGATGCTGCTCGGCGGCACGATGGCCTCGCTGCTCGACGGGCACGGGCTCCCGCCGACGCAGGCGCCGCGGCGCGGCGCATCGATCACGCTCTCCGGGCGCCTCGCGCGCGCGTACGGCTACGCGAGCCTGGTCGGGCCGGCGCTGTTCACCGGCGCGCGCGATCAAGCGCACGCGATGCTCGACATGGCGCGCGCCGCGTGCCGCGACCCCGAGCCGGGCGCGGATCGCGAGGCACTCGAGACGATCGGCGCCGCGCTCGCGGCCGCCGATGCGCTGATCGTCGAGCAGGACGGCGTGCGCGCGGCGATCGACCTCGTGTACCGCGCGATCGTGCGCGCGGCGACCGAGATCCCGGACTAGCAGCCGGGCGCGGCAAGCCAGACCGCGGCCCATTCGCCGTCACGCCGGCGGCGGCGCTCGAGCATGCCGAGCCGCTCGCCGAACGCGACGACGATCTCGTCGACCTGCTCGAGCAGCAGACCGCTCGCGATCAGCTGCGCGGGCGGCGCGGCGATCGTGTGCGCGAGGTCGAGCAACAACGGGCGCAGGAGGTTGGCGAGCACGACGATCGAACCCGGTGGAGCGTCGGGCCGCCCGAGCCACGGGAGCGGCTCGGCACGCAGGTCGAACCGCCGCGCGTCGACCGCGACGCGGTTTACGGCGGCGTTCGCGCGCGTCGCGTCGACGCTCTCGCGCTCGTGGTCGAGCGCGAGCACGGGCGCGAAGCCGAGGTCGGCGGCGGCGATCGCGAGCACGCCCGAGCCGGCGCCGACGTCGAGCAGCGGGCCGCGCGAGGCTTGCTGCTCGACGGCGAGCGCGAGCAGCAGCTCGAGGCACATCCGCGTGCTCGCGTGCGCGCCGGTGCCGAACGCCCGGCCGGGATCGATCACGATCTCCCGCACGACGCCGGCGCACTCGCTGCGTACGTCCTCCCACGGGGGACGAACGTGGAGCGCCGGGACCGCCGTCGCGCCGACTGGCGCATCGGGCGCCTCGACGAGGACCGGCCGGTGAAAGCGCTTCCAGCGCTCGTGCCAGTCGTCGGCGGTCTCGCTCGTCGAGATCTCCACGAGCGCGTCCCCGGCGGCGGCGCGCAGGTCGGGGAGCTCGGGCAGCTCGCCAAGTGCGCCGTAGACGGCGTACTCGATGACGCCGTCGTGCAACGTCGACTCCTCGACGCCGCCGGGAGCGAGCTCGAGCAGCTGCGCAAGCACCAGCTCGGCCTGCTCTCGCCGCACGCGGACGGCGAGTCGAATCACGCAGCTTGACTGCCGAGCGCGCGGCGGAGCTTCGCGAAGATCGACTCGTCCGAGCGCATGTTCTCCTCGGTCAGCGTGGCTTTGAGCTGCTCGAGCAGCTCACGCTGCTCGGCGCTGAGGCGACGCGGGATCACGACGTTCACGACAACGCGCAGGTTGCCGCGCCGGCCGCGGCCGAGCGACGGCATGCCTTCGCCGCGGAGCGTCACGATCTCACCCGGCTGGGTGCCCGGCTCGAGCTCGAGCTTGGTGCTGCCGTCGAGCGTCGGCACCTCGACCGTGCCGCCCAGCGCGGCCAGCGGTGCGGGAACGTCGAGCGCTGTCACCAGGTCGTCGCCTTCGCGCACGAAGCGGCTGTCGTCCTGCACGCGGACGAGCACGTAGAGGTCACCGGACGGCGCGCCCGGCTCGCCGGCGTGACCGCGACCGCTCAGCCTGATGCGCTGGCCGCTCGCGATGCCGGCGGGAACGTCCACGTCGAGCTCGTGCTTGCCGGCGCGCCGGCCGCGCCCGCGGCACTCACGGCACGGCTGCTCGGGGACGCGCCCGTCGCCCTGGCAAACGTCGCACGCGACCGTTCGGATCATCTGCCCGAACGGCGTGCGCGTCGCCGCCTGCAACTGGCCAGAGCCGCCGCAGCGCTCGCACGCGTGGATCGGCGTGCCCGGCTCGGCGCCGTTGCCGTGACAATGCTCGCAGCGCTCGATCGCCTCATACGAAACCGCAACGGTGGCCCCGTTCGCCGCCTGCAGCAGGTCGAGCTCGACCGCCACGGCGACGTCGCCGCCCGGCATCGGCCCGGAGCGCGCGCCGAAGCCACCGCCGCCGCCTCCGCCGAAGAACGCCTCGAACAGGTCGCCGATCGAGCCGAACGCGTCGAAGTTCGGAGCGTAGCCGCCAGAACGCAGGCCTTCGTGGCCGTAGCGATCGTAGGTGGCACGTCGCTCCTCGTCGGACAGGATCTCGTACGCCTCAGCCGCCTCCTTGAACTTCTCCTCGGCCTGCGGGTCGTGCGCGTTGACATCCGGATGCAGCTCGCGCGCGAGCACGCGAAAGGCTTTCTTGATCTGCTGCTCGGATGCGTCGCGCTCGACGCCGAGCACCTCATAGGGATCGCGCGGCATCGTCCGTGCGTCAGGCCTCGGCATACGCGTCTTCGACGAAGCGTGAGAGCTGGTGCGCGGCCTCGCGCACGGTGACGATCGCGCCGGCGTAGTCCATCCGCACCGGCCCGATCACCGAGACGGCGCCGAGCTTGCGCTGGGCGAGGCCGTAGCCTGTCGCGACGAGCGCGAGCGATCGCATCGCGGGAATCTCGTTCTCGCGCCCAATCCGCACGTACACGTCGGGCTTGCCGAGCGCGGCGCGCAACACGCGCAGCAACGAGACGCGTCGCTCGAGCAGTCCGACCAGCCCCTCCAGCTGCATCGCGTCATCGATCTGACCGGCCGAGAACAGCCGTGCGGTTCCATCCACATAGAGCTCGTCTTCGGTCTCCGCGGCGAGATCGCCGAACGCGGGTGACAGACGCTGCAGGAACGCGAGCTCGACGGCGGGGAGGCTCGCGTCGAGCAAGCGCTGCTGCACCATCCGAGCACCGAGGCCGAGCCCGACGAGGCGCTCGCGCAGGTACTCGCCGGCCCACGTCAGCAACCCGGCGTCGAGCGGGCGGTCGAACGTCGCAAACAGCTTCGAGACGCCGCCCGTCGAGGTGATCACGACGACCATCACGACCTCGGGCTGCAGCGCGAGCACCTCGACGTGTCGGATCGTCGCCGTCGTCAACGACGGAGCCGACACGACCGCGAGCAGGTTCGTCATCTGCGACAGCGTCTCCGAGGTCGTGCGCATCGCCTCCTCGACCTCGCGACGGATCAGCGAGAGCTCGATCCGCCGTTGCACGGCGAGTCCCTCGCCGGAGTCGAGCATCAGGTCGACGACGTAGCGGTGGCCGACATCGGTCGGTACGCGCCCGGCCGAGACGTGCGGATGCGCGAGCAGACCCTGCTCCTCGAGCAGCGCGAGTTCGTTGCGGATCGTCGACGGACCGCAATCGAACTCGGGATCGGCGGCAATCGACTTCGATGCGACCGGCTGTCCGGTGCGCAGGTAGTCGTCCACCACCTTGCACAGGATTCGCTCCTGCCGGGAGGTGAGCATCGTTCTGATTGTAGGCCGCGCCCTGGCTGCCGCTGCGGCCCGCGAGCGCTCAGAACTCGAGCTCGGCCTCGGCGTTGCGGATGATCTGCTTGCCGGCCTGCTCGGCGACCGTGTCGATCACCGCCCGACCGTCCTCCATCGTGCGGACGGTGCCGCTCACGATCACCTCCTGCTCGGGCGTTCCCATCCCGCGGAACTGGACCGACAGCCGCTTGAGATGCTCCGGGCCACCCGCCGCGTCGGTCTGCGCGCGAGCGACCTGCGCCATCGTCCACAGCCCGTGCAGGATCCGGCCGGGTAGCCCGACCGCTTTCGCGAACTCCTCGTCGATGTGGATCGGGTTGAAATCGCCCGACGCGCCCGCATACCGGTTGGTGAGGTACTTGTCCGGCGTGACGCTCAACTGCGGGATCTGCTCTCCTGCGCTCAGCCCAGGCATCGCTCACACTCCTCGGACGATGTTCGTCCAGGTTCCGCGGCACACCTGCTCGCCGCGCTGGTTGACCGAGAGCGACTCGAACACGTAATAGCCGCGACCGTCGGCTTCGGAGATGTCCTTGACGCTCGCGGTCGTGACGATCTCATCGCCGGCGACGACGAGCGGCCCCCACTCGAACGCCTGGCCTCCGTGCACCATCATCGCGAAGTTGAGCTCGATCTCGGGGTCGAAGATCGGCGGTCCGACCGCCGGGGCGCTGTAGACGACGGCGAACATCGGCGGCGCGACGACGTCTGCGTGCCCTGCGGCGCGCGCCGCCTCGACGTCGAGGTGGAGCGGGTTGGTCTCGCCGACCGCGCGCGCGTACTCCCGGACCTTCTCGCGACCGACCGCATAGAGAACGGGGTCGTAGGTCTTGCCGATCGCTTGTTTGTTGACTGGCATCGCTCTGATTGGCCGTCGGCCGACCGGTCGGCCGACGCGGCGCGCCAGTTTACGCACTAGCCCGTCCGCACGGCCGTCCGGTCGCCGCTCGTCTCGCTCGTCTACTAGAAGGTCACCTCGAGCTCCTCGGCCCCGACGGCGGCGAGCTCGCCTCTCTCGTCCTCGGCGCCACCGTCCTCGGGCTCCTCGGAGTCCGCGTTCGTCCGGCTCGCAGCGGGCCCGTCGAGGAACTGGACAACGTCGGAGACGATGCTCACGGCCTGCCGGCGCTCGTGCTCGGCGGTCTCCCACTCGCGCCATTCGAGCCTGCCGTCGACGCCGATCCGGCTCCCGCGGTGCAGGAAGCGGGCGACCGACTCCGCCGTCGGGCCGTACGTCGCCACGTCGAAGTAATTCGGGCGCTCGTGGCGCTCGCCGTCGGCGTCGAGACGACTCTCGTTGCACGCGATGCGAAGCGAGCAGACGGCGCGACCGGATGGGAGTGAGCGCAACTCGGGGTCGCGCGTCAGGCGGCCGACCATGACTACTCGGTTGATGGCGAAGCTGGACATGTGGGACTCCATTTGCTCGATAATTGACCCCGCTGGCACCGTACGGTCAGCTTGGGACGGTACGCGCGATCGACGTGCCGCGAGCGTCGATCGGCGCGAGCGAGTCCAGCGAGAGGACGACGATCCGCTCGGCCCCGGCCAGGGCAATCGCCCGTGCGAGAGCTCGACGAACGGAGGGCGGCGCCAGGTAGAGGACGCCGGCGACCCCGCTCGTCGCGTCCCACGCCCGGCAGATCTCGGCGAGCCGCCGCGGCGCCTTCACGGTCAGCTCGATCTCGACGGCGACCGGAAGACGCCCCGGCGCGATCGGCCAGAGCACGAGATCGGGACGGTGCAACTGAGGGAGCCCGGGCAGCGCGATCAACGCCGCGCTTGCCAGCGGGGTGCGCGCGACGCGCTCACGGTGGCGCAGCTCGCGCTCGCCGATCAGGACGTGATCGGGATAGCCGCGCTGCAGAGCAGCGGCGGCACGCGCGCAAGCGAACGTGTGCGGGGCGTTGGCGATGCTCACACGACGCGGATCCGACCACGGCGCCTCGACTCGGCGCAGCCCGGCGCCCGTGACCGTGTACAGCGAGGGCTCGCCGACGAGCAGCCGCCGGCGCGCGAGCAGGCCGGCGCGCGTCAGCGAGCCGAGGTGGGCGCGCGCCGAGGCGAGCGAGGCGCCGCGCAACTCAGCCAGCGCGTCGGCCGTCACGGCGCCGACGCGCGCGGTCCACTCGAGCGTCGCCAGACGCTCGAGCGATGGAGCGACGTTTGCGCTCATCGTTGCTCACCTCCCTCGATCGAGAAGATCCGAGCGATCCGCGCATCCAGGCCGCGGTCGAGCACGATCGTCGCGGCCGATCCCGCGCGCAGCCGCATCACGTCGTCCGCCGCGAGGACGCTCTCGCGAACCCGCGTGCGTGTCACCTGCCCGTCGCCGCGGCGCGATGTGCGCCATGCGCCGGCGGTGCCGCTCAGCCCGGCGATCAACTCGGCCGAGCGCGGCACCACCTGGCGGTGCGCGATCAGCACGGAGAGGTTTCCTAGAACCTGCTCGAGCAGCGACTCGCGTCCGGGCAGGCGCAGGTCGGCGAGCTCCTGCGTGCCGAGCACGACGCTGACGCCGGCCGAGCGGGCGCGGCCGAACAGACGGACGATCTGCTCGGCGGCGATCGACGCGAACTCGTCGATCACGACGACTGTCGGCACGGGACTGCGCTGCAGCGCGGCGACCGTCGCGGTCAGGTCCTGGACGATCGCCGCGCCGAGCATCTGCGTCAGCAGCGGCCGGCTGTCGGCGACGAGGTCGAAGTAGACGACCGCGCGCGCTCGGATCGCCTCGCGCAGGTCGAACCTGCGCGAGCCGCCCGCGCCCGGATCGAGCCAGCGCCCGACGTCGGACTCGGCGATGATCGCGAGCCGGTCGCGCACGCCGGCGAGATCGGCGACCTGACGGGCCGAGAGCGACTCCAGGTAGTGCAGCGTCGGTTGCCCTTCATGCGCCGGCAGCTCGCGCGCGAGCACGCCGAGCCGGCTTGGATCGAGGTGGTACGCGACGGCCTGAAGGCTCACCTCGAAGCCGGCGCCGCGCAGCGCGCGCACGACGTGCCCGATGTAGCGCTGCGCCTGGCGCAGGTAGTGCGGCTCGCTGAAGCGCTCACCGGCCAGCAGCTTGTCGGCGATCTCCGTCTCGCCGCCGCTGGCGAACGGGTTGTAGACGTTCGGTCCGTCGGGCGTCCATTCGATGAACTCCACGCCGCGCCGCGCGGCTGCTCGTGCGAGCGCGGCGCGCATCCGCCGGTCTCCCTTCGGGTCGATCACGACCGCGCCCATGCCCCGCTCGATCGCGCGCACCACCGTCCACGTCTGGGTCACGGTCTTGCCCGACCCGGTCGCTCCGACGATCAACGTGTGCGAACCGCCGTGCGCGCCCCCGAAGGGGACAAAGACGGGAGCGCCGCGACCGTCGCGCCCGACGATCAGCTGATCGTCGCGGAACCATGCGCCGGGATCGTTGCGGCGGCGGCGCAGCGCGAGCGCGTCGAGGCTGCTGCGTAGCCGGCGCGCGGGGCCGATCCGGCGCGCGGCCCGCGCCGCTAGGTCGGCTCCCGCGTCGAGCTCCTCGAGGTGTCGGCGGCGCCCGCGCAGCGTCGCCACGACGCTCGCGATCGCGAGCGTCGGCGCGATTGCGCCCAGCAGCGAATGCAGCAGCAGCGTGACTGCCAGCGCGATCGCGCTCCAGCTCCAATGAAGCCCGCGTCTGCGCAGCGCGCGCTCGGCGAGCGCGCCGAGCAAGAGCCCGACGACGCCGGCGACCGCGACTCCGGTCAGCCAGCGCGCCAGCTCGGCCGGCAACGCCGGGAACGCGGGGGGACGAGCAGCGGGCGATGTGTATCGATCGAACATCGTTTCTCCTTTCGTTGAGCTGCCCGGACGGCCGCACCCGCAGGGGCGGACGACGCGGACGTGGACGCGCGAAGGCGGTCCGTGGGACCGCCTTCGCGGGGGCTTCTATTGACGAGCTCGGGGCGCGCCGGATGTGGACGCACGCTCGCGCGAGCGTGCGGTCGTCGTCAGGTTCGTCCTGCGATCAGGCCCGCTCGCCGCGGCGGCGGCGAGACGTCAGTCGACTTCGACCTCGCGCGGGCTGACGCCGAGGCCGTCGCGCGCGATCAGCGCGAGGACGTCGGTGTGGATCCAGCACGTCGGCACCTCGCGACCTCCCTCGGGAAGCAGGCCGACACGGCGAGCGAGCCAACTCGTCTCACCGCTCTCGTTGCCGGCCGCGTCGCGCTTGACCCTGCCGCAACGCATCGCAATCTCGCTCATGCTCAGCGCGTCGCGCTCGATCGCGGCGAGGACGGCTTCGCGCAACCCGCGGTTGAGCACGATCGGGCTCTCGTGCACGCGTGCGAGCTCCGCGCGGAGCACCGCGACGGAGATCGACTGATCGGAGCGATGGCTCCTGATCGCGCCGACCGTCTGCGCGCGGACCGGCTCGTAGGACTCGAGCGCGGCGATCGCCTCGCGGACGCTGACCGGCTTCGGCTCGCCACGCGCCGGCGCCTCGCTGCGACACCAACGAAGCTCGGGGATCGACATGCCGGTGTGCAGGGCGGTGATGCTGTAGCGGAAACCGTGCTCGTCGCTCGGCGAGCGCCCAGCGGGCGCATCGACCTCGGCGCGCGCATCGACGGCGTCGTCGCAGAATGGAACGACGAGCAGATCGTCATCCGTCAGCGATCGACAGCGGCAGCGGCCGCGGCGCGCCTGCTCGAGATAGCGGCGCGAGGCGAGATCGGCGTTCCCGATCGGCTCATCCGGAGCGATGTGCGCGACGAGGCGACGATCCTTGTGGGTTCTCGCATCGCGGTCGAGCACCAGCACGCTGCCGCCTGACCCGGAGGACGCGACCAACTCGCGCCTGCTGCCACGCCAGTCGACGTATCCGGCCAGCAGGCGAGCGCGACCAGAGCGAGCGCGCACGGGCTCGCGATGAGCGGAGCGCGCTCGGCCTTGCGTGCGACCGCTTGCCGACCGGCGTCGCCGAACACGTGCACCTGACGAGGTTGGGATCGATGACGATGTGGACGAGGTCATGGCTGCTCCTCAGCGGTCGGTTTGGCGGGCTTCGCCGCGCCTCGTCGGCGAGGCGGTGGCGCGGCTTGTAGGAGCCGGCGCGGAGCGCGTCAAGCGAACGAGGACGTTCGCGAGCTCGAGCCGCGAGGACCCGAGAGCCCCTTAAGGGGTCTCGGGAGGACCGGCGTGCGGGCCGGCGCGATCGAAAGCTGGCGCGAGAACGCTCACGACGCCGGGCTCGGACGGGTCGGGGCTCGCGGATTGCGAGCGATAGTCAGGACGGCGAGAAGATCGGGGGAGTTGCAAAGAAGTGGGCGCCGAGCGTAGCCGCGCGCGGCGCGATGCGTCGCCGCCAAGCGGCTCGGCGACCGCGAGCGCGCGCAGTCACCCCGAGCGCTCGGGAATCGCCGGGCCGCCGGGGATCGTTCGCCGATTCGCGTGCAGCCGCGCGAGGGTGCTCGCGACAGGCGACTGCATCCGGTGAGCGCTCGACGGCGGGGCGCCTGCGCGTCGGCGCGCGGCGGCTGCACGATCGGGCGGGCGACGCGCGAGCGCAACCGCGCCAGCGGCTCAGCGTGGGAGCGAGCGCGTCTCCGTGGTCGCCGCGCCAGCTCCGGGATCACCGTGCGCGCCGGCGATGCGCACGCCCGGCGGGAGCCGCGGCACGCCGTACGCCGCGAGCACGCCCTCGTGGACATCGCGCTCGGCGACGAACAGGATCCGTTCGCGTCCCGAGTAGTGCCAGTCGAACGGGTACTCGCCGGCGTATGCCCGAGCCGCCCTCAGCACGACGTCTGCGGCCCGCGCGCACTCGCGCGCGCGATCGCGACCGCGGCACAGGAACAGCGCGAACGGGGTCGCCTCACGTTCGCGATAGCGACGCGTATGCAGCGACCAGCCGGTGAGGAAGTGGTCGTAGCGGAGCAGCTTCGCCGCGCCGCGGGACGTCGCGAGCCGATCGTCGCGCTCGATCATCAGATCGACCGCGGACTCGCGCAACTCGATCAGCGCGTCGGGGCGGACGGCGTCGAACCGCTCGACCTCTCGCTCGCCCCGCTCACCCTCGACGCAGAGGAAGTCGTGCGCAACCCGTCCACCGGGCAGGCGCAGGTCGGCGGGGCCGAGACCGACGCGAGCACCCGAGATCGTGCGCGATGGAGGGAGCAGAATCGATTCGACCGGACCGCGCAGGGCGGTCGCGTTCGGATCGAGCGCATCGAGGAACGCCAGCGCCCAGCCGGCGACGTGCACGTCGTGGCGCGCCTGGCGCAACCGTCGCTCCTGATCGCGGCGCACCGCGTCACGTGACTCCTCCCCCGGCCGGTCGCCGATCCGACCGACGGAGCGCAGCAACTCGCGTCCGGAAGGCGACAGCACGTAGCACATCGGCACGCCGCCACCGTCGCGCCGGTGGAACTGGAACCGCTCGACGAGGCCGGCGTCGGACAGCCGCTTGAGCCGGCGTTGCGTCGTCGTGACCGCCCGCCGACGGTTGAAGCGCCGATGCAGTTGACTGCTCAGCACGTGCTCGAGGCGCGCGATCAGCTCGAGCATCGCGAGATCGAGCGCGTCAGCGTCGATCGCGACCGGCGAGCTGGCGCGCTTCGCCCAGCGCACGCTCTTCGCGAGGTCGAGCTCGACCAGCTCGCGGAAGCTCTCACTCGGGACATCCGGCAGCACCGACAGAGCCAGCGTCGCCCCGTCCTCCTCCGGGTCGGAAGTCACGCTCACGGCGGGCGGCGCCTGCGATCGAGCCGGCGCCGCAACGTCCCTCTCGACGGCCGGCGCATCGGCCGACCCGGGGGCCAAGGCGCCGGCGGCGCGCTGCCAGTGCGGCTGGCGCAGGTCGGAGCGATGGCGCCCGCCCCGGCGCGCCTGCCGCTCGGCGTGCAATGCGATCCGCTCGCGATCGACCTCCAGCGGGATCGTCTGCGCGATGAACGGCGCCTGCCGGCCGCGCGGCGTCGTCCAGCTCGCGATCGCGTGGTGCTTGGGAAGGTGCAGGCGCGCGTCGGGGCGGCCGAGGGCGCCGAGATGCGCGACGCCGGGGCGCACGGTGTCGGAGAACTCGGCCATCGTCAGGCCCACCCCGGCACGCGCGTCACGCGTCGACGCGGTCGCGAAGTAGACGCGATGCGCGAACAGCGCGTCGAGCTGCTCGCGCACGTCGCGATCCTCCCATTGCGCCTCCGACTGCCAGCAAGCGACCGTCTCCAGGCCGGCCGAGCGCTTCAGCGCCATCGTTTCGGCGAACCCGCGGTTGAGCACCAGCGGCGCCTCGTCGACCTTCAGCGCGACCGCGACGCGACGCTCGGCGGGGACGAGATCCTGCTGGCGCGCCAGCGCCGCATCGAGCATGCCCACCAGCAGTTGCATAAGCACCGATGTGTTACCCGCGCCCATGCCCCCAAGGGCGCCCTTGACGACGAGCACCTCGCGCTCGGCGATCACGCGCTCGAAGTCGATCGTCAGCGAGTCGTTGAGCAGCACTCGCTTGATCGAGGCCGAGTTGAGCAACCGCGCGAGCTTGTTGACGGGAGCATCGAGCTTCGCCGTCGTCGTGCTGCGGGCGTCGGCGAGCTGGGCGCTCAGCTCGGCGGTGAAGAAGTCGCTGATCTCCTTGAACGCCGGCAGCATGCGCACGCGCGAGCCGACCGCGCGCCTGTACGCGTAGCCCTCCTCGCCAACCGACAGCAGACGCGCGGCGTCCCACAGCGTCGAGCCGCGGTCGTACGCGAGCACGGCGATGATCGCGTTTCGCAGATAGCGGTCTGAGGAGGCGCGGATGTCGGCGTCGCTGAACAGGTGCTTCAGCGCGGCGACGACGTAGTCGGCGATCACGTCGGCCGGCGCGTCGACCGCGAGCGGGTTGAAACCGCACGTCGGATGGGTGAAGTCGAGCAGCGTGCACGTGCGCGCCGGATCGATCAGGCTCACGACGGCATCCGCGGCGTCGCCCTTCGGATCCAGCACGATCACCGCGCAGCGCTCGCGCATCAGATCCTCGGCGACGGTCGCCACCAGATAGCTCGACTTCCCCTGCTCGACGGTTCCCGGAACGGCCGTGTTCTGGCGTCGCAACTCGGGATGGATCGAGACCGGCCCGATCGCATCGCGCAGCGCTCCGGGTCCCTCGCGCGGGCGATGGATCGACGGCGGCGCCGGCGCGCGCGGCAACGCGTCGCGCGCGAACGGCACGGCGGCGTACTCGATCGACGGAAGATGCCACAGCGACGCGAGCTCGCTGGTCGCGAAGACGCCCTTGTGAAACGACGGCAGCGGATTGCCCTCGCCACGTTCGATCCGACGCCGGTAGAGCGAGAGCAGCCCGTGGCGAATCGCCGTGCCGCGCTCGACGAGCCGGTTCTCCGCGCCGTCGGCGCGCAGCGCCGAGGCGACCCGCTCGCACGTGCACCGTTCGCGCGCGGCGATTCGGATGTCGGCGAAGAACAGCGGCCGATGCTGCACATCGAGCCCGCCGCGCAACTCGACGTCATCGACGAGCGAGCGGTCGCGGATCGGCGCATGCGCGCGGCGCTCGCGCGCGAGGTGAGCCTCGCGGCGCTTGAACGCATGCCGTGCGAGGCGCTCGAACGCCGCCGGAGTCGGCGTCAGCGCGAGCTGCACCAGCACCTCGCGGTCGGTCGCGCCGATCGCGTTCAGCAACCTGTCGATCGGCGGTTCGCGCTCGTGCTCGAAATGATCGAGCGACTTCACGCGCCTGATGAACTCGGCGGCCTTCTTCAGACGCAGCACAGAAAGCGGCGCCGCCAGCCCCCGCTCGAGCGGTCTCAGCTCGCAGTTTGCGTATGCGACGCGCAGTGCGGCTTCGACGGTTGACAGCAGTGCTTGCGGACAGCTGAGCGTCATCGAGACCGAGCCGATCGGACCGCCGTCTGGGCTCGTGCTCGGCTCGGAGCTGTGACGCACCTCGAGCGCGACCGATGGCTGGCCGGTGAGAAGTCGGCGCCACCAGCGCTGCAGCAACCGCTTGTGCAGCGCCTCGTACATGCTCACGACGGCCTCCGCACTGGCCTGATCGGTGCGATACGCCACGACGCGGACCCGCACGTAGACCCGCCGCGCTCGCGCGACGCAGCGCGCGAGCAGCAGCAGTACGAGTGCCAGCGCGATCACGCCCGCGAGCAGCCGCGCCGGCGCCCAGCCCGCCACGTCCTGCGCGGCCACAGTCGGCGCGTCCGCCAGCCGCCAGAGCTCGCGCGACGGCGGCGAGGAAGCGTCGCCGCGCAGCAGCCGGCCCGGGCCGCCGCGCAGAGACCAGTCGACGAGCGCGTAGCCCGTGAGCACGGCCAGCACGGCCAGCAGTCGCCAGAGCAGCAAGCGCAGCACGTCGCCGAACACTCCGACCGCGTGCGATGGCCGGGACGACGTGAAGCCCAGCGGTACCCGACCGAGCGCTCAACGCGCACGAGCGCCGAGCGCCGCCCGTGGGCTCAAACGCTCAGAGGACGCTCAGCGCGGGCGCGTCGCGCGCTCGACACGCGCGCCGCGCGGCGTCAGGCTCCATGCGTTGGAGCCGCCCTTCTCCTGGCCATCGCCGGTGTTCTCGACGAGCTCGAGGCGCGCGAGTCGCGCCAGCAGCTTCGAGATCTGGCCTTGGTCGGTGACGCCTGAACGCTCGGCGATCTCGCGGTTGCTGGCGCCCGGATGCTCCGCGATCACGACGAGCACGCGCACGGTCCGGTAGGTCAGGCGCATGCTCAGACCAGCCATCGGGTCGCGACTCTGCGTCCGCGCGCGTGAAACGCCATCGCGGCGGCGCTCCGGTCCCGGCCGGCTCAGTTCCTTGCTCGCGGCGCGCGATCCGAGGTACGGCAGGACGACGATGTTCATCAGCGAGCCGAGCAGAGACGAGAAGCGGTCGGCCTCGTCCTGCTCGAGCGCGCGCGTGTGCAGCACCGCGAAGACGGCGCCGACGACGCCTTCGGCGACGACCTCCGGCGGCTCGCGCACGGCCGCCGTCGCGTAGCGCCCGCGGTCGACGACCTTGGCGAGCCCCTCGAGCACCTCCGCACGACGCTCGAGCACGCGCGGGCCGGCGCCGAGCGCCTCGACCAGGCAGAGTCGAGCCAACGCCGGCTCTTCGTCGAAGAACACGAGCAGCTCCGCCAGCCCCGCGCGAACCGACTCACGCCACACCGTCTCTCCGTCGTAAGCGCCCTTGACAAGCCGGCCCGCCTGCGTGACGGCCTGCTCGAGCGCCGCCAGGAAGCAGTCTTCGCGGTCGGCGAAGACGTCGTAGAAAGTCTTGCGCGAGACTTTTGCCCGGCTGATCACCTGCGCGACCGTCATGCGTCCGTATCCGACCTCCTCGACCGCGGCCAGCGCGGCGGCGAGCATGCGACTGCGCTGGATCTCGGTAACGCGTCCGCGCGACAGCCCGCTCGATCCCGGACGGCGCCTCGTTCCCGTGGCGCGTTTCTGGTGGACAAAAGCCATTTCTTCCTCGCGTTCTCGCCTTCGACAGTAAGAAAAGGGAGTTCTTGCCCACGTTTTCGCGTGTCGAAATCGACGCCCCATCCCCAGGGAACGCCACGATCCGCGATGTCAATCAAGGAGATTCATAGATCGAAAGCCTTAAGTCGAGGCGCGTCTCCAACTATTTTCCGCAGTTTGGAATTTGGGCGCGGTGCGCAAGAACGCTCAATCATCCGCACAATGCGACATTCCTCTAGCCTGTGCACGGTGCTGGCGATGACCGGGCCGCGGCAATTGGCGCTGATCTCCCTCGCCGCACTGGCGGGCGCGGCCGCCGCGGCTCCCCTCAGCGCCGGCGCGAGCGGCTACGGACAGCTGATCGCGCGCCGCAACGCCGCGCCGTCGGCGTCGTTCGCGACACGCTTCGCGCATGTGCGACCACCCAGGTCGTTCGTGCTCGTCGTCAACGAGCCGACCGACGCGCCGCTGATGTTCCGCTGGTCGCTTCGCTGCGTCGGCGCGTCACCACGCGAAAACGGCGGCGCCTCCGGCGAGGCGACCGTTTCGAGCGGCCGCTGGGTCAAGCGCGTGCGCGCAGACTGGATCAAGCATCCGGTCGCGTGCTCGGGCGGCATCTCCGGGTCGGCCGCGGCTCACCCTGTGCTCGCGCGGGTCTTCGCCGACTAGCGAGTCAATCTCCGCTACCGGGATTCGCGGTCGCGGTCGTGGCCCGCGCGATCTACGCTGTGGAGCCGCCTTCGGCTACAGCGGCGGAACCTGATCGTTGACCTGAGTTCCGTGATAGAGGCGGTCCTGGTCTCTGCAGGCAGCTGGGAAGAAGAACTGGACGCTGTCGCTGCGCACGCCGTTGTAGCTGCCATAAAGGGTCGCACGTCCGACAGTGCCGACGGCGCACTTTTCGTCGGTGCTGCTCGTGACCCGGAATTTGATCTTGATGATGTTCCCTGGGTACCCCCACATCATCGCGTAGTGGGAGTGGTAGACGAGGTGGTGCTCCACCGACATGATGATCACGCCCGCTCGATCCTGCTGGCACATGACGCCTGAGACCGTGTTGGCTTCGAGGTTGATGTCTCCGTGGCCCTTGGCGAAGCTGCTTCCGCCCGTATATGGGCCCGTATGAAAGCCCCACGGAGGAATCCCGTAGACGGTCGGTACCTGAGAGCAGGACGTCGCCGCGCTGGCCGAGCCGGTCATCGCAATTGTCGCCAGCAGCGACATCAACGCCGCCAGCGTAAGCTCAACAAGCGCCGTTGTCCGCACCCCTCCCATGCCGGCGAGAATATATACGCCGTCTCGGCGACCCGATACCCCACCCGAGCGTCGCAGCGGCGAGGAAGCTGGTCCAGATCGACGCATCTTCCCGAGCAGACGGGGGCCGGTGGTCACGGCTTCTCGTCCGCGGAGCCCTGCCGCTCGATCGCGTCAGCGAGCCCGTGCAGGTCGCCGCCATAGGCGCGCAGCATCGCCTGCAATGTGTGCCAGCGCATCCCGCGCTCGCCACGCTCGATCAGCGAGACGAAGGTCGAGCGGATGCCGATCATCTCGCCGGCTTGCTCCTGCGTCAGCCCGGCGTTGCGGCGCAGTTCCCGGAGCGCCCGGCCAAGTGCTGCGTACTCGCTGGCGGACGGCAATCTGGGATTGGTCATCTACAGAATTCCACAGCTAGTGCTAGCTTGTTGGCATCGGCCCGCAGGTTGGAACACGAGGATTCGGTGAATGACCGACGACAGTGCGGTGCAGGCGACCGTCGTGCTCCAGCTTCTGGGGCGCGCCGCAGCTTATCCGCGCGCCGATCTGGCTGCCGCGCTAACGGACATCGCCGCCGACCGCATTACCGCTGCATTGGACAGCCTCGCCGACGCTGGCGTCGTCCAGCTCGAAGCTGGCGGCGTTCGCGCGACTGAGGCCGTCAGACGTCTCGACGAGCTCGGTCTGATCGCGATCTGATGCGCTCGTCTTGCAGCGAGACGCTCGCAGTTCGACTGACGCCGTATGAGCGCCGGCTGATCGAGGAACTGGCCGAGCTGCGACGGATAACGGCGAGCGACTTCCTGCGTGAGCTGATGGGGATGGAACGCGAGGACGAGCTGCGCCGCACCCTGCGGCATCTGCGACCCGTCTCGGCGTAGACACCCCGACGTGCGGCGTTCATCTAGCCATCGCCGCCGAGGCGCAAGTAGCGAAAAACCGCTTGGCAGACCCGATAGGGCGGTCCGCCAAGCGGCTCCGTATACCGCTACCGGGATTCGAACCCGGGTTTCCGCCATGAGAGGGCGGCGTCCTAGTCCCCTGGACGATAGCGGCGCGCTTTCTGCTCGCTCGAGGCTAGCAAAGCGGCCAGAGCGACGGCCGGGGCGTCGGCCCTCGCGCATGGCCGCCGGTGCGCTCGATCCGCGCATCCGCGAAGCCCACGCAGAGGCCGTGACACCCTTGGCGCTTGCGATATCTTCGCCCTTCACCGACACGCGGATGTGGCGGAATTGGTAGACGCGCACGGTTCAGGTCCGTGTCTGGGAAACCAGGTGGAGGTTCGAGTCCTCTCATCCGCATAGCAGTCCAGCACCGATCATGCAGGCGTGCGGCCGCGCGAGCGCAAGGCTCAGCTTTGAGCTCGGCGAAGCGCGAAGGTTGCGACCCGATCACCCGATCGAGGCCGACCCCGCTCGTCGCTCACGAATCCTGGCGGGCGCCAGCCGTGTCTGGGC
This sequence comes from Solirubrobacteraceae bacterium, assembly GCA_035486335.1. Classification (GTDB taxonomy): domain Bacteria; phylum Actinomycetota; class Thermoleophilia; order Solirubrobacterales; family Solirubrobacteraceae; genus Palsa-744. Next base: position 9,796 of record DATHND010000056.1, on the reverse strand, counting down.
CGCCATCCGATGCTTCGGCCAGCGCGCGCAGCTCCTCGAGCGACTTCTTCAGCAGGCGTGAGACCTGCATCTGCGAGACGCCGATCCGCTTGGCGATCTCGGTCTGGCTCAGTTCGTCGACGAAGCGCAGACGCAGCACGTCGCGCTGGCGCGACGTGAGCTGCTTGAGCGCAACTCCGGCGGTCATCGCGAGCTCGACGAGCTCGTAGCGACCGTCCTCCGCGCCGATCACGTCCGCGTACGTCGAGTCGCCGTCGTCCTCGGCGCCGTGGCGCGGCGCATCCAGCGAGCCGGTGCGATATGCGTGCAGCGCTCGGCGCGCGTCGATCACTTGCTCGACGCTCAACTCGAGATATTCGGCGAGCTCGTTCACCGTCGGCGCGTGGCCGTGGTTCTCGCTCAGACGCTGTTCGGCGTCGCGGACCAGCAGCGCCCGCTCCTGCGCGCCGCGCGGCACGTGCACGGCCCAGCCGCAATCGCGGAAGTAGCGGCGCATCTCGCCAAGGATCGTCGGGACGGCGAACGACTTGAATGGGGCTCCGCGCGTCGGGTCGTAGCGGTCGAGCGCCTTCACGAGGCCGAGCTGCGCGACCTGCAGCAGGTCGTCGAACGGCTCTGAGGAGTTGCCATAGCGACGTGCAAGGCTGCGCGTCAGCGGCGCGTAGTGACGGACGAGCATCGCCCGCGCGCGCTCGTCTCGCGCATTCGTCCAGCGCCACAGCAAGGTGCGTTCGTCGAGCGGCTTGCCGCTGTGTTCGCGGCGGGTCGGTTCGCGGCGGGTAGGCGCAGCGCGCGACTCATCGCTCCACGACGGCGGCGCGACGGGCGACATCGACCGGGACATACGCAACTCCTGACGTCAGGATTTACGGTCGACCCAGCCAGCGCATGTCCTCGCCGGTCTACCTCTTCCGCACCGCTTCCTACGAGACCCCCGCACAGAGGCTTCCCGCACGATTCAGATACCCGCTTCGCAAGTTCCCAAACATCGATCAACACGCGGACTATGTTCGACGCATCGCGATCCCTCGCCGACGCGCAACCGCCGGATCGCTCGCCGCAAGCGATGTCGCTAGCGAGAGTAGACGGTGAAGAAGTCGCGATCGTCCGGTTCGAGATAGCGCGTCACGGGACGGTTCATTTCGGGAAGCAGGTTGACCGGGTTGCCCGCGTCGGGTTCGCCGTAGGTGATGAAGCTGACCCAGTAGGAGTTGATGTCGAGCTCCATCGCGCGCACGGCACCGGCGCGGATCAACGCGCGCGCGAGGCTCTGCACCGACTGGTCGTTGCCGGCCGCATAGATCAAGTTTCCGCGCGCGTCGACGCCGATCCCCGATCGCCATACGAGCACCGCGTTGCCGACCGTCGCCCCCCATTCGCCGTTGTCGAGATTCGGGCTCGGCTGGCCGCTGTCGACGATCAACGGCAGGTTCTGGCGCGCGAACACGACCGATGACGGCGCGGTTGGCCCATTAACCCAATCGATCACGTTCACACTCCCATCCGCGTACCCGACGAACGTCGCCTGCCCGTTTCGCATCGGCGCGTAGGTGTGTCCGTTGAGCGCGACACCACCATGTGAATCGCTCAGTTTGAAGGCGCTGTTAAACGTCGCCAGCAACTTGCCGCGAGCCGCCGTTGGCACGTCCATCGACCCGCGCGGCAGTTCCACCGACGGCTCCTGGCGCCCGGGGTGCAGCGTCACATTCGTGCGTTTCGTGTCGATCCACGCCAGCCCGGCGACGACGCTCGGGTATTCGGGCTGGTTGCGCAGCGTCGTCAGCAGGATCGGCGCACTCGTCACCGATTCGGCTCGCGCGGGACGCCACACGCCCTCGCCGGCCAGCGCCGGTTGGATCATCGGTTGCACCCGTGGCGGGCGGTAGACGCCGAGGGTCGGCGGCGCGGCCGCCGAGGAGCTCGCCGAGCCGCGCGCGCCGACCCGCGGGAGCGCGCGCAATGTGGGACCACCCTTGCTCGGCGCCGTCAGCGCGTAGTAGGTCGACTCGACCTGCGAGACGATCCCCGCCGCTCCGTGTTCGCGCAGCCACTCGACCGTGCGGATGCCGAGACTCGAGTTGGACGGTTCGCTGATCGCTTTCAAGTAGGAGAATGCTGCGGGGATCAGCGCGACCAGCGCCGCGACGAGCGCGATCCGACGCAGTCGGTAGCGACCGGGCGCGACATGCCGAGCGCGTACGCGGCTTGGGCGAGCTCGCGACGGCGACCGGTGGCGTCTCGCGGTGCTGAGCTCCATCGCGTGGAGTGTAGGCGCTGCCGCCGGCGACCCACGCCGCCTTTCTGTCACTTTATGAGGAAACGCTTACTAAATGAACTCTCACCGAAACCGGCTTGCAGGCGGCCGGGGAACGACCGTGCGTGTGGAATGCTTCTGGACGCGTTCCACCCGGCGCTTCGAGTCCTGGTCCCCCACTTAACGGAGCTTTAATATAAATTCGTTTGACGCAGCGGCGAGGCGCGGTGAGCGAGGCGCGCACCGGCTCACGCGAGCGGCGGAGCACGATGACACGCGCGCGGTGCGCCGCGCGCCACGCACGCCGCGGCGCGCAGCCGGAGTCGTGCTGCGCGCCTACCGGCCGCGGCAGTGGAGCAAGAACCTGCTCGTGCTCGCGGCGCCCGCCGCCGCTGGCGTGATCGATCGACCGCTCGTGATCGCGCAGGTCACGACGACGTTCCTCGCGCTGTGTCTGCTGTCGAGCGCGACGTATCTGTTCAACGACGTGCGCGACCGCGCGCAGGATCGCCTGCACGCGCGAAAGCGCCTGCGCCCGGTCGCCGCGGGCGAGATCGCGCCGGCGCACGCGCTCGCGACCGCCGCCGCCACGGCGCTCGCCGGCCTCGCGCTCGCGACCGCCGTCGACGTCAAGGTCGGCGTCGTCGGCTGTTGCTATCTAGCGCTGACGGCGAGCTACTCGCTGTGGTGGCGTGGGGTCGTCGTCCTCGACATCCTCGTGATCGCCGCCGGCTTCGTGCTGCGCGCGCTCGCCGGCGGCGTCGCCACCGATATCTACCTGTCGCGCTGGTTCGTGATCGTCACGGCGTCGTGCGCGATCTTCGTCGTCGCCGCCAAGCGCTACGCGGAGTTGCGCGAGAACGGCGGCGTGCCCGGCGCGCGAGCGACGCTGCGACGCTACTCGGACTCCAGCCTGCACCTGACGTTGACCGCGGCCGCCGCCGCGGCGGCGGCCGCGTACGTCGCATGGGCGTTCACACGGCCGCAGAACGTCATCCTGTACGTGCTCTCGGCCGCGCCGTTCCTCGCGCTTCTGCTGCGCTACGAGCGCCTGATCGCCGCCGGGGCGGGGCAGGCGCCGGAGGAGCTCCTGCAGGACCGGCGGCTGCTGGCGCTGCTGCTCGCCTGGGGCGTGCTGTTCCTCGGAGGCGTCTATCTCGGTCGCTGAGCATTCGCAGGCGCCGCTGCTCGGCGCCGACGCCTCGCTGTCGGGATGGGGCGCGACGACGAGCAGCCGCTGCCGCGTGCTGCAGGCGCACGACGCGGCCGACGTCGCGCGGATCGTGAGCTCGCGGGCGGTCGCCCGCGCGGGCGTGATCGCGCGCGGCGCTGGACGCAGCTACGGCGACGCGGCGCTGAACGACGACGGGCACGTCCTCGATATGACCGCGTGCAACCGCGTCGTCTCGATCGACCGCGAGCGCGGTCGCATCGTCGCGGAGGCGGGCGCCACGATCGCGCAGTTGCAGGCGGCGCTCGCCCGGCGCGGACTGACGCTGCCGGTCGTGCCCGGGACCGCGCACGTGACGCTCGGCGGCGCGATCGCCAGCGACGTTCACGGCAAGGGCCACCACCGCGACGGCGCTTTCGCGCGCCACGTCATCGCGATCTCGCTGTGCACGCCCGCCGAGGGCCTGCTCGAGCTCACGCCCGCGAGCGAGCCCGACCTGTTCTACGCGACGCTCGGCGGGATGGGCTTGACCGGCGTCGTCGTTGAGGCGACGCTGCGCGCCGAGCCGCTGCCGTCGGGATGGGTCGCCGAGGACGTCGACCGGACGACCGGCCTGCAGCAGACGCTCGAGCTGATGGCAGCCGACGAGGGCCATCGCTATTCGGTCGCCTGGCTCGACCTGCTCGCCCCTGGCAGCAACAGCGGTCGCGCCGTGATCAGCCGCGCCGATCCGCTGCCCGCGCACGCCGCGCCGGCGCGCGGCGGCCGCGAACAGCGGCGAGCGCTCGATCGCCGCGTGCGCCCCGCCCGCTCGCTCGCCGTGCCGCGCGGCGTGCCGAGCCTGCTGAGCCCGGCGCGCGTGCGCGAGTTCAACGCGCTTCGCTGGCGGCGAGCGCCGCGCCGGGCGCGCGCGCAGCCGCAGACGCTCGCGCGTTACTTCTTTCCACTCGACTCGCTCGATGGATGGAACCGCCTGTACGGCCCGGCCGGACTGATCCAGTACCAGCTCGTCGTGCCCGACGGGCAGGAGGCGACGCTCGTGCGCTGCTTCGAGCTCGTTCGCGAGCGCCGGCTGCCCGTCTACCTCGCCGTGTTCAAGCGCTTCGGCGCCGCCTTCGGCGGCCCGCTCTCGTTCCCGCTCGCCGGCTGGACGCTCGCGATCGACATGCCGGCCGCGGCGCCGGGGCTGCACGCGGCGCTCGACCGCCTCGACGAGCTGGTCGCCGGCTGCGGCGGGCGGGTCTACCTGACGAAGGACGCGCGCATGCGCGCCGAGACGACGCGCGCGATGTACCCGCGGCTCGATCGCTTCCGGGCGCTGCGCGCCCGCGTCGACCCCGGCGGGGCGCTGCGCTCGAACCTCGCGCGGCGACTCGAGCTGTGCTGAGGCTCACCCGGAGCCGCCCGCCGGCCGGCGCGGGCGGCAAGCGCGTGCTCGTGCTCGGCGGCACGTCGGAGATCGCGCTCGCGATCGTCCGCGAGCTGCAGGCGCACAGCCCGCGCCAGGTCGCCCTGCTCGGACGCGACCGGCGAGCGCTCGCGCGCGCCGCGAGCGACCTGCGCGCGCACGGCTGCGAGCGTGTGCTCGAGCTCGAGCTCGACGCGCTCGAGCCGGAGCGCCACGCGCAGGCGACCGCCGATGCTCGCGAGCGGCTCGGCGGCGTGGATGTCGTGATCCTCGCCGTCGGCGTTCTCGGCGAGCGCGGCGGGCTCCCGGATGACGTCGCCAGCGCGCTCAGCGTGCTGAAGGTCAACGTCGTCGGCGCCGGATCGCTGCTGCTGCACGCCGCGCATGCCCTGCGCGGAGCTGGCGGCGGGACGTTGATCGTGCTCTCGTCGGTCGCCGCCGAGCGCCCGCGGCGCGCGAACGTCGTCTACGGCGCCTCGAAGGCGGCGCTCGACGCGCTCGCGCAGGGGCTCGCCGACGCGCTCGCGGGCGACGGCGTGCGCTTGCTCACCGTACGGCCCGGCTTCGTCCGCACGCGGATGACGGCGGGGCTTTCCGCGGCGCCGCTCGCGACGACGCCCGAGGCGGTCGCGAGCGTCGTGATCGGCGGGCTCGAGCGCGGCGAGCACACCGTCTGGGCGCCGCGTAAGCTGCGTTGGCTGATGTTCGTCGTGCGGTTGCTTCCGCGTCCGATCTTTCGTCGGATGGAGCGATGAGCGCTCCGCCGGCCAGGAACCTCGGACGCGCGCGCGGCGACGCGGCGGGTGAACCGCATGAGGTCGCCGAGCGGCGCCTGCGACGCCGCGAAGCCCGTGACGCGCAACGCAGGCGTGGGCTGCTCAGACTCGACGTCAGCGTCGGCGTGTTCGCCGCGATCGCGCTGCTGCTCGCCACGCCTGGCGTCGCGTACGCCGCGGTGATCGCGCTGCTCGTGCTCGCCGCGTGCGTCGCCTCGGTCGCCGTCGAGCGCCGACGCTCGCGACGGCGCAGGCGCCCGCGACGACGTCCGCCCGCGGCGCGCGACGCGCGGGCGGATCGCCGTCGTTCGCTACGCCGCAGCCGTTAGATCGCGCCCTCGACGAGCGTCGTGAACTCGACCTGGCCGGACACGTTCGGGTGGTAGCTTTCTTCGAGCGGGTTCGACTGGCCGTTGAGCCACTCCGAGGACGAGCACACCTCGTGCGATTCAAACGCACTCGTCGGGTTGACGAACTTGAATTTGATCGCTTCGGTCCGCGCCTTGATCACGGCGTCGAGTTTTTCAGCCGATTCGTTCATCTTCTTCTCGTTGCCGGAGGTCAGGAAGTTGACGTTGCACGTCGCGCCTTCTTTGGTGAACAGCTTCGGATAGCCGAGTACGATCACCTCGGCGCTCGTCGCCTTCGCGCGGATGTCTTTGTACGTCGTTTCCAGCAGCGCCGGCAGTTTTTTGGCGATGAATTCGTTCGCTTCGTTGATCGCGCTGCCACACGTGAAGTAGAACAGCGCGCAGTTGATGATCACGTTGCTGAAGCCGGCGTCGTTGCCGCCGATCGTGATCGTCACGAGGCTCGTCGTGCTCGTCAGCTTGCCGAGCTGTTTTTCGTTGACTTCGGTCGTGGTCGCGCCGCTGCAAGCTTCGAAGTTGAGCGTGTAGCCCTTCGCGGCGGCGATCTTCGGCCCGTACGCGTCGGGGCTGCGCTTGCAGCTGCCCGATTCTTCGTAGAACACGCGCGTGCCGACGCCCGACGAGTACGAGTCGCCGAGCGCGACGTACTGCGATGCGGCGGCCGACGCCGCCGGTACGAGCACCCCGGCGGCGACCGCGGCGAGGCCGATGATGCGGCTTCGTTTCCTCATGCGTTTCTCCCCTCTGGTTTGGGTTTGTCTCCCGCCGGAGCACGCTTCGCACATCCACACGATTCGCATATCCGATCTCCGGCGCGGATCGACCTAACCTAGTCGCGCTCGCTCGCCGCCGTCAACTGTCTCGCCAACACGTCTCCATCCCCGCGATTCGCGGCATGAGCCGCGTATAGGATCGCCGCGTGTCCGCGACCGTCGCGCGATCGCCCGCTGCGCACCCGCGGCGACGTGCAGGCTCGGCGCTCAGCGTCGCGCTCGCGATCCTCGCCGCCGTCGCGGTCGTGCTCGGCGGCGCCTGCCTGTACGCGCGCGCGGAGATCCTCGACTCGCACTCGTTCGCCGACCGCACCGTCGCGGCGCTCGGGCACGAGCCGGTGCGGCGCGTGATCGCGCGCGAGGTCGTCGTGCAGGTGATCGATCAGGGCTCCAACGACCTGATCGCGGCGCGCCCGCTGATCAACTCGCTCGTCGAAGCGGTCGTCGCGACGCCCCAGTTCCGCGGCGTCGTCAGGCTCGCCGCCGAGCAGGGGCACCGCCTGCTGTTCGACCGCGGCGGCAACGTCGCGTTCAGCATCGCCGACGCCGGCACGGTCGTGCTCTCGGCGCTGCGCACGCTCGCGCCGAGCATCGCGAGCAAGGTCCCGCGCGGCGTCGACGCGAAGCTGCTCGACCTGCGCCGCCAGAGCTTCGCCGTGAGCACGCTGCGCGTCGCCGACAAAGTCCGCCTGCTCGGCCTCGCGCTGCCGCTGCTCGCGCTCGCGCTGTTCGCGACCGCGATCGCGATCGCCCCGCGGCGGCGACTCGCCGTGACGCGCTGCGCCGTCGCGCTGTCCGTCGCCGCAGCGGCCGCGTTCGTCGACCTGCTGCTCGTGCGCCACAGCCTGCTCGTCAACCTGTTCGGCAGCGACGAGCTGAGCAACGGCGACGTCCGCGAAGCGGCCGGCGTGTTGTGGGAAAGCTATGTCGGCGACCTCTCGCGCTGGGCATTCGGCGCCGCCCTCCTCGCCGCGATCGTCGCCGCGTCCTCGGCGAGCTTGCTGCGCCCGTACACCGCCGGCGCCGGCCTCGCGCGCATGCGCGCACGCGTGACGAAACCGCGCAGCCCGCGCGGGCGCGCGCTGCGCGGCGTCATCGCGATCGCGTTCGCCGTCGTGCTGCTCGCCGACCCGCTCGCCGCGCTCGACGTGCTCGCCGCGATCGGCGGCGTGCTGCTGTTCTACCTCGGCGCCGGCGAGCTGCTGCGCGCCGTCGGCGCCGCGCCCGAGCACGAGCGCTTCTCGCTCGCGCGCAGCCGCGCCGGCGCGCTCGGCGCAACCGCGAGCCTCGGCCTGCTGATCGGCGGCGCCGCGATCGCGCTCGCGCGGGGTGGCAATATCGACGCGACGCCGCGCGCGCCGGCGGCGAGCGCGCTGAGCACGTGCAACGGCTACGCGCAGCTCTGCTCGCGGCGCGTCGATCAGGTCGTCTTCCCCGGCACGCACAACGCGATGTCGGCCGCCGACTCGCCCGGCTGGTTCATCGCCAACCAGAGCCACGGCATCGCGCGCCAGCTAGACGACGGAATGCGCGCGTTCAAGATCTCGACGCACTACGGCGTCGGGCGCGAAGGCAACGTGCGCACCGACATCGCCGCCGCCGGCGAAAAGGTCAACCGCGTCTCGGAGAAGCTCGACCGGCAGGCGCGAACGGCGCTGCAGCGCCTCACGCAGTCCGTCGGCTTCGGCCCGCCGAAGGGCACGCGCGCGGTGTGGCTCTGCCACACGCTGTGCGAGCTCGGCGCGACCAGCGCGCTCGGCTTCTTCAGCACGATCCGCCGCTTCCTCCAGCTCAACCCGGGACAGGTGATCGTCCTGTTCGACGAGGACTACGTCTCCGAAGCCTCGCTCGAAGAGGTCTTGGAGCGCTCCGGGCTATACCCCCATCTCGCCGTCCTGCGCGAGGGGCAGCAACTGCCGACGCTCGCGCAGCTCGTCCGCTCGCAGCACAACGTGCTCGTGTTCACGCAAGAGCCGGTCAGCGGGCGCCGCCCGTGGAACATGTACGGCTTCGGCGGCTTCATCCAGGACACGCCGCTCGGCGCCGTCAAGCCGAGCCAGTTCAGCTGCAAGCCGTTCCGCGGCACCGCCGCGAGCCCGCTGCTGATGATGAACGACTGGGCCGACGTGTTCCCGCCGCGGCGCAGCCCCAACGTCGCGCTGACCCAGCGCGCGTTCATCGTCAAACGCGGCCGCCAGTGCCTCGCCGAACGCCACCGCCTGCCGAACTTGATCCTGACCGACTTCTACGACTCCGGCGACGTCGTCGGCGCCGCGCGCGTGCTCAACGGGCTCGGCGATCAGCGCCCGGCGCCGATCGTCGCCGTGAGGAGCGCCGTGGGCTGAGCCGGCTGCGGCTTTCCGCCGCGCCGCTGCGGATTTCTACGCGCGGAACTGCGCCCGAGCGACGATCGCTACGCGTCGCGCGACGCGTAGCGTCGTGAGCATGAGATCCAGCTTCCGTCCGGCGGCGATTCGCGAGCGGAGCGCGCGATGACGGCGACGCTGAGCGAGGACCTCGTCGAGCGCGCGGTGACGTTGCGCGACGGCTCGGCGCTCGCCGTGCGCCGGTCGAGCCCCGGCGACGAGGCCGCCCTGCGCGCGTTCATCGCGGGCCTCTGTCTCGAGGCGCGACGCCTGCGCTTCTTCACGGGCGCCGTCGACGTCGAGCGCGCCGCGCACGACACGGCCGCGAGCGACCCCGGCCGGATCGGCCTCGTCGCGCTCGACGCCGACGGGCGCGTCGTCGGACACGCGCTCTGCATCGGGCTCGGCGACGACCGCGCCGAAGTCGCCGTCGAGGTCGCCGACTCGCTGCACGGCGAGGGGCTCGGCACGATTCTCATCGAGCGGCTCGCGGCGCTCGCCGAGCGGCGCGGCATCGCGCGCTTCGTCGCCGAGGTGCTGCCCGACAACGCCGCGATGCTCGACGTGTTCCGCGACGGCTTCGACGCGCACGTCGCCTGGCGCGCGGGCGTCGACGTGGTCGAGTTCCCGACGTCCGCGTGGCGGCTCGCGCGCGAGCGCTTTCCCCGACCCGAACG
>DATHND010000055.1:0-3804 GCA_035486335.1 Solirubrobacteraceae bacterium | reverse complement strand
TCGGGCTGTTCGCGGCGACCGTGAGGGAGCGCAGCACGGCGATTCCGGTCGCGCTCGAGGTGACGGCGATCCCGCTCGCGTTCGCGGCGACGATCGCGGCGATCGTTCGCGCGCTCGAGCGTCCCGACGGCGCGAGCGAGGTGTGCTTCGGCGTGTGGCTGGCGCTCGCGGGCGCCGTCTTGATCCTGATCGGCGTATGGCAGGCCATGCGCGACGAACACCGCTCGCTGTATCCGCCGGCGCGGCCCGACCCGCGACCGCGTCCGTGACGCCCGCGGGCGCGCCGTAGAATCCGCGGCGTGGTCGATCGTGAGGAGGTCCTGCATGTGGCGCGCCTCGCGCGCCTGGCGCTGAGCGAGGAGGAGCTCGAGCCGATCGCGCGCGAGCTCTCGGCGGTGCTCGATCACATCGCGAAGATCAGCGAGCTGTCGCTCGAGGATGTCGCGCCGACGTCGCACGTCGTCGACGTCACGGGCGCGCTGCGGCCGGACGTCGCGCGTCCGTGTCTGCCGCGCGAGGTCGCGCTCGAACAGGCGCCGGCGGTCAGCGACGACGGTTTCTTGGTTCCCAGTCCGCAAGCATGAGCAGCGAGCTTCTCGATTTGTCGGTCGCCGAGGCGATCGGGGCGATCGACGCAGGCGAGTTGGGTTCGACTGAGTTCTTTGCCTTCTATCGCGATCGCGCTCAGAGCGACATGGCGGCTGGAGTGGACGGCTTGAACGGCTTTACGTGGGTCGCCGACGAGGCGACGGGTTCCGGCGGGCCGGCGCCGGGCGCGCTCGCGGGCGTGCCGCTGGCGGTGAAGGATCTGTTCTGCACGAAGGGCGTGCCGAGTCAGTCGGGCTCGCGAATCCTCGAGGGCTATCGCCCGCCGTATACGGCGGGCGCCGTCGAGCGGCTGACCGGCGCCGGCGCGACGCTGCTGGCGAAGACGAACCAGGATGAGTTCGCGATGGGCAGCTCGACTGAGAACTCGGCGTTCGGGCCGACGCTGAACCCGTGGGACCGCACGCGCGTGCCGGGCGGCTCCTCGGGCGGCAGCGCGGCGGCGGTCGCGGCGGGTCTCGCGCCGTGGGCGCTCGGAACGGACACGGGCGGGTCGATCCGCCAGCCGGCGGCGCTGTGCGGGATCGTCGGCCTGAAACCGACGTACGGGTCGGTGTCGCGCTACGGGATGATCGCGTTCGCGTCGTCGCTCGACCAGGCCGGTCCGCTGACGCGCGACGTGAGCGACGCGGCGCTGATGCTCGCGCGGCTCGTCGGCCGCGACGAGTGCGACGCGACCTCGCTGTCGTTTCCGCATGAGATCGTCGCGCCGAGCGCGGAACGTCTCGACGGCGTCAAGCTGGGCGTGCCTGATGAGTTGACTTCAGAAGGAATCGAAGCCGGCGTGGCCGACGCGTTTCGCACGGGTCTCGACCGCGCCGAGCAACTCGGCGCCGAGCTGTGCGAGGTGCGCCTGCCGCACGCGCCGCACGCCCTGTCGGCGTACTACGTGCTCGCGCCGGCCGAGGCGTCGTCGAACCTCGCGCGCTTCGACGGCGTTCGCTACGGCTTTCGCGCGCCGGACGCGACGGACCTGCTCGACATGTACACGCGCACGCGCCACGACGGCTTCGGCGCGGAGGTAAAGCGGCGGATCATGCTCGGCACGTACGCGCTCTCCTCGGGCTACTACGACGCGTACTACGGCCGCGCGCAGCGCGTCCGTACGATGATCGCCGCGGACTTCCGCGACGCGTTCGCGCACGTCGACTTCATCGTCACGCCGACGTCGCCGACCGTCGCGTTCGCACTCGGCGAGAAGACGGCCGACCCGTGGGCGATGTACCTGAACGACTACTGCACCGTGCCGATGTCGCTCGCGGGCATCCCGGCGATCTCGATCCCGTGCGGCCTGTCGGACGGTCTGCCGGTCGGCCTGCAGCTCGCCGGGCCGGCGTTCAGCGAGAACGGACTGCTCGACGCGGCGTACGCGCTCGAGCGCGCGCTCGAGTTCGACGGGGGCCTAGCGCGTGTCTGACGGCGCGACAGCGGCCGCGGGCGTGGCTGCGACCGGTGCGCAAGCGGCGTTCGAGCCGGTCATCGGCCTGGAGATCCACGTGCAGCTGGCGACGGCGAGCAAGATGTTCTGCGGATGCGCGCTGTCGTTCGGCGAGCCGCCGAACACGCACACGTGCCCGGTCTGCCTCGGCCTGCCGGGCAGCCTGCCGGTCGCCAACGAGCGCGCGGTCCATCTCGGGCTGATGATCGGGCTCGCGCTCGGCTCTGAGCTCGCGCCGCGGTCGATCTTCCACCGCAAGAACTACTTCTATCCGGACCTGCCGAAGGGTTATCAGGTCTCGCAATACGACGAGCCGCTGTGCCGCGGCGGGCGGCTCGGCGACGTGCGAATTCACCGTGTGCATCTCGAGGAGGACGCGGCGAAGCTGATCCACGTGGGCGAGAGCGGTCGGATCCACGGCTCGGATGTGAGCGTCGTCGACTTCAACCGCGGCGGCACGCCGCTCGCGGAGATCGTGACCGAGCCCGACCTGCGCACGGCCGAGCAGGCGAGCGACTGGCTGAAGCTGCTGCGCACGACGCTGCGCTCGCTCGGCGTCAGCGACGTGAACATGGAGGAGGGCTCGCTGCGCTGCGACGCGAACATCTCGCTGCGCCCACCCGGCAGCGAGCAGCTCGGCGTGAAGACGGAGCTGAAGAACATGAACTCGTTCCGCTTCATCGAACGCGGCATCAAGGCCGAGATCGAGCGCCAGCGCAAGGTCATCGAAGGCGGCGGCGAGGTCGAGCAAGAGACGCTGCACTTCGACCCCGGTTCCGGCGCGATCTCCTCATTGCGCTCGAAGGAGGAGGCGCACGACTACCGCTATTTCCCCGAGCCCGACCTGCTGCCGGTGACGATCGACGAGGCGATGCTAGCGGCCGCGCGCGCGGAGATGGTCGAGCTGCCGGCGGAGCGCGCCGAGCGCTACGAGCGCGAGCTATCGCTGAGCGCCGAGAGCGCACAGATGCTGGCGTTTCGCAACGAGCTGGGCGATTACTTCGAGGCGGCGCTCACCGCGCGGACCGACCCGCCGGCGCCGGCGCAGGCGCTCGCGAACTGGGTAGCCGGCGATCTGCTCTCGCGCCTCGGCGACGGCGAGGACCCGGCCGACTCGAAGGTCGCGCCGGCCGCGCTCGCGAAGCTCGTTGGGCTCGTCGCCGAGAAGCGGATCAGCGTTGGCGCCGGGCGCCAGGTGCTCGACAGGCTGGTCGCCGACGGCGGCGACGATCCGGCGGCGATCGTCGAGGCCGAGGGCCTCGCGGCGATCGGCGACGACGGCGAGCTCGCCGAGATCGTCGCCGCCGCGCTTGCGGCGAACGCTGACGCCGCCGAGCGCGTGCGCGCGGGCAATCCGAAGGCGATTGGGCCGATCATTGGCGCTGTCATGCGCGAGACGAAGGGGCGTGCGGATGGGGGGGAGGTAACGCGGCTGGTACACGCGCAGCTCGGCATCTGAGATTCCGCTGCGTGTCCCGGGGCCGCGGCGGCACAACGGCGGTTTGGTCAGCGGCACGCAGCGAGGGTCACGGCTGGATCTCGATCGGATGCGCCGTCGCGGTGCCGCCCGGCGTGCTCAGCGTGAGCTGAGCTTCGCCCGCGGGCGCGTCGCTTGGCACCGTCGCTGAAGGAGCGCTTCGGCGAGCAGGTCTTCGACACGACGATCCGCTCGTCGATCGCCTACGCCGAGTCGGCCGAGCGAGCGCGCTCGATCCTCGATCACCGGCCGGACCTCGGCGGCGACTATCTCGACCTCGCCG
>DATHND010000054.1:0-2354 GCA_035486335.1 Solirubrobacteraceae bacterium | reverse complement strand
GTGCCGGTCGCCTTCAACGCCGGCGCCCTCGACGGGCGCGTTCGCCGGCACCGGGTATGGGCCCGGCTCCGATTCTTCGGCGTATTCGGTGAAGTCGATCGGCGCCTTGCGCTGCGTGCGCGAGACGACCGTGTATGGAATCCCGTACGCCGGGTTGCGGCCGAAGTCCGGGTGCAAGCGCGCCGTGACGCCGATGCTCGCGACGTACTGCGCCGAGCGCGGATCGACCGGCGCGTTCGCCACTTCCTCGTTCAGCGGGTTGTCAGCCGGGAAGATCGGACAGCCGTACTCGTGCGGGCCGGCGCCGCTAGCACCGCCCGCCGCCGCGACGGACGACGCCCAGAGCGCTGCGATGACGGCCAGCGCCGCCGCGGCGCCCGCCCGGCGCGCTGCCGGCGGCTGGCCGTGCTCGCTCGAGCAGCTCCACATCGCGCCGACGCTACACAACGGGCCAGCGTCGCCGCGAGGCGCTGGACGAACCTTGCACCCGCGCTCAGCGCTCGGCCGGCGCGTACGTGAGGATCGCGACGCCGTCGCCGACCGTGCGCGAGCTGAGCAGTCGCAGCGGCTTCTTCTCGCTCGTCTCGCCGAACAGGCGCTTGCCCTCGCCGAGCACGACCGGGAAGACCATCAGGTGCAGCTCGTCGACGAGGTCGTGCTCGATCAGCTCTCGCACGAGCTGCGCGCTGCCGTGTACCTGCAGCTCGCCGCTCGCCTCCGCGCGCAGCTTCGCGACGGCCGGCGCGACCTCGCCGCCGACGACGGTCGTGTTGTTCCACGAAGGGTCCTCGAGCGTCGACGAGACGACGTACTTCGGCATCCCGTTGAACTTGTCGGCGAACTCGCCCTGCATGCTCGGCCAGGCGGCGGCAAAGCCTTCGTACGTCGTGCGACCGAGCAGCAGCGCGTCGGCGGCGAGCGCCTCGTCGAGCTTGAACTTGTCGCCCTCGGCGCCGCGGTCGATCTTGAACGTCCAGCCTGCGTGCCTGTAATGCTCGCCTCCGCCCGGCGCCTCGATCACGCCGTCGAGCGAGACGAACTCCGTCACGACGATCCTTCCCATCTCGAGCCTCCATTTCGATTGCCGTTCTGGCAGTGAGACGAGACGCGCGACGGTAACTCATCGTCGGGCTGAGGCGCGGCTGGCGCGGTACGGCCGGCGCGGTAAGGCGCGGGCGCCAGGCGCGACCGACGCGCCACGGCGCGGGCGCCAGGCGCGACGACGACGTCAAGCCCCGACGAGGGGCGCGCGTCCCCAGCGCGCGCCCCGCCATCGGGCGATCGTCCCCACTACGACCACGATTGGCCGTTCGGCGCCGGTTTGCGCTCCTGCGGCACCCACAGGCCGCCGATCAGCTCCTCGACGCCGACGCCGAGACCGTCGGCGAGGATCACGAGCGTCGACAGACGCGGCTCGACCGCCCCCTGCTCGATTCGGCCGATCTCGGTGCGGTGCAGTCGCGTCAGATAGGACAGCCGTTCCTGCGAGCAACGCGGGCGCTTGGCGTTGCGCACGCGACGCACGTTCGCGCCGAACGCAGCGCGGAACCTCGCGAGCTCTGCGTTGTACGCATCCACTTTGCTCACCGCGCCAATCTCGCGTGTGCGGACGGCGAATGCGACCGCCGTCCATCCGCCACTCCGCTGACCGGCACATCGTCGGCCGCCAGCTTGCGAAGTGTCGAGTCTTTGTCAGCGAGACCCGCCGGCCTCCAGATCGGTCTGTGCTCGCTCATGCGAACATATGTTCGCATACGCTCGCCGCCCGCGCACGGCCGGCCGCGCAGCCGTGCGATCGGCTGCGAATCGGAGCACGCGCGGCGGCGTGCGGCGAGACGCCTACGCCAGCTCGACCTCGGCGCCGACCCGCAACATTCCCGGCGTGAAGGCTCAGATCATCCGGTAACGGGAGTACCCGACGCGTGCTCACCGCAGGCGGTGAATCTCAGCCGCTAAACCCGTTCAGCGGATCGACGATCCTCACGCCTGCGGCATCGAAGTCGCGCCTGTTGAGCGTCACGACCTCCAGATCGTGCGAGAGCGCGGTCGCAGCGATCAGGCTGTCCTTGATCGGCATCGCGCGCCCTCGCGCACGAAGCGCCGCGAGTAGCTCGGCCCAGCGCAACCCGGTCGATGCCTCCCACGGAATGCATTGCAAGCGCTGTATTCCGTCCTCGAACCAGCCCTCTAGCCGGCTGCGGCGGCGACCCCGCGCGAGCAGCAGGATGCCGAAACGGATCTCACCGAGAATGACCGGATCGACAGCAAGTTCGGGCTCGTGGCGCCCCAGCCAATCGATCACACGATCATCCGGGGCGAGCTTGGTCGCCTCCGAGAGAACGTTCGCATCAACC
>DATHND010000053.1:0-13863 GCA_035486335.1 Solirubrobacteraceae bacterium | reverse complement strand
CGACGGTGTCGTGATCGCTGAGCGTGATCCGTAGGGGCATCGTCACACGTAGGACATCGGTTTGCTCTAGAGACACCGCAATCGGCGGATCGGTTCGGTGGACGAGTGGGCGATGATAGCGAGGGGGTAACCGGTCTGCGTCTCCGCTACCGAGCAGTTCTCCGCGGGGCTGGCAATCCCTGCTCACCGCAATACTTCAGTTTGGATAGGGCCGAATCGCGCCGTTTCCATCAGCGCACTTCAAGCGCTCTGCATCAGGCGCATTGCAGAGTCGCGCACGTGAGCCGTGCGCTCGTCACGCTGGCTCGTCACGCGACCGCTGGAGCCGACCGGCGCACCTGGCCGTTCGAGCTCCGCCGCAAGAGCTCAGCGCGAGCGTCGGCGCTGTTTGAGCGTGATCCCCTCGAGCACGTGCGCGACGGTCTCGCAGGCGTCGACGGCCGCCTCGAGCGACTCGAAGATGTCCTTCCAGCGGATCACGACCATCGGGTCGATGCCGCCGGCGAACAGCGACGCGACGCCGTCGCGCTGCAGGCGGTCGCCCTCGTTCTCGAGGCGATGGATCTCGACGAGGCGCGGCCCGAGCTCGGTGCCGGTCCGCAAGCAGCGCAGCGCCTGCGCGATCTGCTCGCCCTGGCCGACGAGCACGTTTGAGAACTCGACGGCCTGCTCCATCGGCGCCTCGACGCCGTACAGCCCGAGCTGCGCGGCGGCGTGCTCGGAGTGATCGACGATGTCGTCGAGCGCCGTCGCCAGCGCATACCCGTCGCCGGCGGCGAACGGCGCGCGCACGCGCCGGCCGGCGAGGCGGTGGATGATGTCGTGCGTGATCCGATCGCCTTCCTGCTCGCACACCTTCAGCTCGCGCGCGAGCGTCGCGTGCTCGGGGTAATCGACGAGCAGGTCGTGCAGCAGCAGGCCGGAGCGCTGCACGTTACGGCCGGCCTCCTCGACGAGGCTCATCAGCACGGGATCGTGCGTGCGCGCGAGGAAGCTCATCGCGCGAGGATATTCGGCCGCGCCGGGACGCGACGTCCCTTCACGATTTCTTCACCGCCCGATTACGAGTTTGCAACCTTGGCGGCCACGCGCGCGTGGGACGCTTGCGAGCGTGGCGAGCCTTCCCGAGAGTGAGGACACGCTTTACGCGGGCGAGCTCGAGATCCGTCTGGGCGATGGGCTCGTGCTCGCGGCCGGGCGCGTCGTGCGCCTGTCGGTCCGCGAGTTCGACCTGATCGTCGCGATGGCGCGACGGACCGGCGCGATCGCGACGCGCGAGGAACTGTACGCGACGGTGTGGGGCGGCGAGCTGCGTCCCGGCGACCGCTCGGTCGACGTTTACGTCAGCAAGCTGCGGGGAAAGCTCGAAGCGGCGATGCCCGACCGCCGCTTCATCCACACGCACCCGGGGTTCGGCTACCGCTTTCAGGCGCAGCCCACGCGCGAGCCGGCGCCGGTGCGGCTCGCGGCGCCCGGCGCCGAGGCCGATCACGTGGACAGCCTTTCACGAAATGTTCACATCGGCGCCTCGGGCGATTAAACAGACTGCGCTGGGCATCGTCGGTGCGCGGTCTAGCGACGAGCGCCGAAGCTCGACACGACACGTAATCCAGCCAGAGGAGACGTAGTGACCAAGAACAGGATCGGCGCGCTCGCGAGCGTTGCCCTGCTCGCGCTCGGCCTGAGCGCCTGCGGCAGCAGCTCGACGAACTCGTCCAGCAGCTCGTCCAGCAGCACTGCATCGAGCACGAAACCCACGAGCAGCGGCTCCGCGACGATCTCCGGGGCGGGCTCGACATTCGCCGCGCCCGTATACGAACAGTGGGCGTCGTCGCAATCCGGTCTCACCGTCAACTACCAGGCGGTCGGCTCCGGCGCGGGCATCACCTCGCTCGAGTCGAAGACCGTCGACTTCGGCGCGAGCGACCCGCCGCTGAAGGCCGCTGACGAAGCGGCGATCGCCAAGAACGGCAGCCCGGCCGTGCAGATCCCGATGTTCCTCGGGGCGATCACCGTCTCCTACAACCTGCCCGGCGTGCAGGCGGGGATGAAGCTCGACGCGAAGACGATCTCCGACATCTACCTCGGCAAGGTCAAGACGTGGAACGACGCCGAGATCAAGGCGCTCAACCCGAGCCTCTCGCTGCCGAGCACGGCGATCACCGTGATCCACCGCTCGGACTCCTCCGGGACGACGGCCGGCTTCACCGGCTTCCTCGCGGCGGCCGACCCCGAATTCAAGAGCAAGGTCGGCGAAGGCAAGGACGTGCAGTGGCCGACGGGCACCGGCGCGAAGGGCAACGCCGGCGTCGCCGGCGCCGTCCAGCAGACGACCGGCGCGGTCGGCTACGTCGAGCAGGCGTACGCGCTGCAGCACAAATTCACCTACGCCGCGGTCAAGAACAAGGCCGGCCAGTACGTATCGCCGACGCTCGCGTCGGCGACGGCGGCGGCGGCGGCGGGCGTGAAGGTGCCGGCGAACCTCGGGATCAAAATCTCGAACCCGTCGAACGCGGCCGCCTACCCGATCACCTCGCAGACGTTCATCGTCGTCAACAAGGATCTCTGCAAGGCCGGGGTCCCCGGCGGCGAAGCGGCCGCGAAAGGCGTCGTCAAGTTCGTCAAGTACGGGCTGAGCGAAGGCCAGTCGATCCTCTCGCAGGCCGACTACGCGGCGTTGCCGGCGGAAATCCTCGCGAAGTCGAAGGCGGCGGTCGCGACGCTTCAGTGCAACGGCGCGGCGATCGGCTGACGCCGACCCGACGGCCTCGAATCCAGTAGACAGAGGCCATGAGCACCGCAGCCCTGCCAAGCGGTGACCGTTCGATCCTCGAGCGGTCACCGCTGGCGCGGCTTCCCGATCGTGCGCTGAAGTACGGGTTGACCGCACTCGCGGCGCTGATCCTCGCGCTGATCGTCTACTTCTTCGTGCGCCTCGTCGGCGAGTCGAAACCGGCGTTCGCGCACAGCGGCGTGCTCGGCTTCATCTTCGGCAACGACTGGAACGTCAGCGCTGAAAAATTCGGCGCGCTGCCGCTCGTCGTCGGGACGCTGATCACCTCGGGCTTGGCGCTGCTGATCGGCGTGCCCGTCGCGGTCGCGACCGCGATCTACGCCACCGAGCTGTGCCCGCTGCGGCTGCGCGGGGCGCTGACCGTGCTCGTCGAGCTGCTCGCGGCCGTCCCGTCGGTCGTCTACGGGCTGTGGGGGATCTTCTTCCTCGCGCCGAAGCTGCAGCCGGCCGAGCAGTGGATCGCCGACCGCCTCTCGTTCATCCCGTTCATCGGCGGTGGCGCGGTGACGATCCCGAACTACTTCATCGCCGGGTTGATCCTCGCGATCATGATCCTGCCGATCGTCTCGGCGATTTCGCGCGAGGTGATGGCGACTGTGCCGAGCGACCACAAGGAGGCGGCGCTCGGCCTCGGCGCGACGCGCTGGGAGATGATCCGCACGGCCGTCCTGCCGTATTGCCGCGCGGGGATCGTCGGCGGCGCGATGCTCGGCCTCGGCCGCGCGATCGGCGAGACGATCGCCGTCACGATCGTGATCGGCGACGCGCCGCAACTCGGCAAACATCTCTTCGGCCAGGGCTACAGCCTCGCGGCCGTGGTCGCGAACGAGTTCGGCGAGGCGCAGGGCCTGCACCGCTCGGCGCTGTTCGCCGCCGGGCTCGTGCTGTTCGTGCTGACGCTGCTCGTCAACGCGCTCGCGCGCGTGCTCGTCAGCCGCGCGGCGCGCACGCGCGGCGGTTCCTCGACGCCGCGCGCGGCGGACGAGACGCAGCCGATCGTCGGGGCGGTCGCGGGCGCATGAGCGACGTCACGCGAGCATGGATACCGAGCGCTCCGATCAAAGGCGCCGACCGGACGGAGGCGCGAGCATGAACTCGAGCGCTGCGTTCGGGCGGTTCGCGGTCAGCCCCGCGCGCCGGCGCAAGGACCGGATCGCGCGCGCGACGATCACGGCGGCGACGGCGATCGCGCTCGTCCCGCTCGCGCTGATCCTCTACTACCTCCTGCACAAGGGCCTCGGGGCGTGGAGCGGGAGCTTCTTCACGACCGACCCGACCGGCAACACGTTCTTCAAGACGTCGAGCATCGGCGGCGTCAAGAGCGCGATTCTCGGCACGATCGAGATCGTCGCGCTCGCCTCGGCGATCGCGATCCCGATCGGCGTCGGCGTCGCCGTGTGGCTCGTCGAGTACGGCCGCCAGAGCTGGTTCGCGCACACCGTGCGCTTCTTCGTCGACGTGCTCACCGGCGTCCCGTCGATCGTCTTCGGGCTGTTCATCTACATCGTGCTGATCGTCGGCACCGGCAGCTCCTACGCCGGCTACAAGGGCTCGCTGGCGCTCTCGCTGCTGATGCTGCCGGTCGTGATCCGCTCGGCCGAGGTGATCCTGCTGCTGATCCCGGGAGCGCTGCGCGAGTCGGCGCTCGCGCTCGGCGCGCCGCGTTGGAAGGTGGTCTTCCGGATCGTGCTGCCGACGGCGCTGCCGGGAATGGTGACCGGCGTGCTGCTCGCGATCGCGCGCGCCGCCGGCGAGACGGCGCCGCTGCTGTTCACGGCGGCGACGGCGCGCAACACCGACTTCAATCTCGGCCACTTCATGAACTCGCTGCCGGTGCAGATCTACGATGACGTCACCTCGCCGACGATGGCCGTCGTGAACCGCGCGTGGGGCGCCGCGCTGACGTTGGTCGCGATGATCCTGCTGCTCAACCTGATCGCGCGCCTCGTCTCGCGAAGGAGCCGCCTCGCATGAGCAGCGACGCAATCCCGCCGCAGACAGCTAACGTGGAGCCGGCCAACGTGGAGCCCGAGAGTCGAACCGACAGCGCGCGCGAGCGGATCGCGCCGAGCACAGCCTCGGGCGCGGACACGGCGGCGAGCACGGACGCGGCGGTGGACGCGCGCTCCACGCCGGTCACCAAGCGAGGCCTGAGCGTGACGCTCGAGCGGCTGCGCGCGTTCTACGGCGACGCCGAGCAGGTCAAGGGCATCGACCTCGAGTTCCGCGCCAACGAGGTCACGGCGATCATCGGCCCGTCGGGCTGCGGCAAGTCGACGATGGTGCGCTGCATCAACCGCATGCACGAGGAGATCCCCGGCGCGCACGCGGAGGGTCGCGTGCTGCTCGACGACGAGGACGTGTACGACTCGTCGGTCGACGTCGTCGCCGTGCGCCGCGCGATCGGCATGGTCTTCCAGAAGCCGAACCCGTTCCCGACGATGTCGGTGTTCGACAACGTCGCCGCCGGCCTGCGGCTCGGAACGAGCGGCCGCGGCGGGCGTGGCAAGGCCGAGCTGAGCGCGAAGGTCGAGACGGCGCTGCGCGGCGCCGGCTTGTGGGAGGAGGTCTCCGACCGCCTATCCGAGCCGGGCGCCGGCCTCTCGGGCGGCCAGCAGCAGCGTCTGTGCATCGCGCGCTCGCTCGCGGTCGAACCCGAGGTGATCTTGATGGACGAGCCGTGCTCGGCGCTCGACCCGATCGCGACGCTGAAGATCGAGGAGCTGATCGACGAGCTCAAGCAGCGCGTGACGATCGTGATCGTCACGCACAACATGCAGCAGGCGGCGCGCGTCGCCGACCGGACGGCGTTCATGCTCAGCGGCGAGCTCGTCGAGGTCGGCCCGACGCAGGAGATCTTCACGAAACCGAACGACTCGCGCACCGAGGAATATGTCACCGGCAAGTTCGGCTAGCGGCGAGGAGCGCCACGGCGCGGACGGGAGGTCCGCCGGCCCGGCGCGCGCGACGCCAGCCGCCGCGATGCCCGGCGACGCCTCACCGGGCGAGGGCCGCGCGCACTTCCAGGAGCAGCTGAAGGCGCTCGAAGCGAACGCGCTCGGCGGGCTCGACCTGATCGTCGAGCAGCTCGATCGCGTGCTCGAGGCGCTGCGTCACCAGGACGTCGAGCTCGCGCAGATGGTGATCGCCGACGACGACCGCGTCGACGGGCGCTATCTGGAGGTCCACCAGGGAATCCTCTCGCTGCTCGCGCTGCAGGCGCCGGTCGCCGGCGACCTGCGCCTCGTCGCGGCGCTGCTGCACATGATCAAGCACATCGAGCGGATGGGCGACCAGTGCGTGAACATCGCCAAGCTGATCCCGCTGTCGGGATACGAGCCGCCGGTCCGTCCCGAGGTGCTCGACGCGCTCGCGAAGATGGGCGCGCACGCGCGCTCGGAGGTCGTCCAGTGCCGCGCGGCGTTCGCCGGTCGCGACGTCGAACTCGCCGAGGACCTTGTCCGCCAGGACCGCGAGATCAATCGGCTGAACCGCGAGATCTTTCGCATGGCGATCGAGATCGGCGACGACGTCGACACGCGCGAGTGGGCGATGCACATGATCCTCGTCGCGCGCGCGCTCGAGCGGATCGGCGACAACGCGGTCGACATCGGCGAGCAGGTCGCGTTCGTCGTCACGGGGCTGTTCCGCGAGTTCTCGGACTCCTCGCACCCGGCCGGCGTGCCGCCCGACGCGGCGCCGGACGGCTCGCCCGAGACGCTGTAGTGGGCCGGCGCGCGGACGGTGGGTCAGTCGGGCGCGCCGGGCGGCGGCGGCGATATAGCCACGCTCGCGACGCCGCCGCAAACAGCGGCTTCCGCGTGTGAACATCCTGTGACGATTGTCTTGCGGGAGTGCCGAGATCGTTTCGCTCGCGTACACTGCGCCGCAATGACGGACAGCACCACCGCCAGGGATGAGGCGGCGCCGTCGGGCCAGGGAAGCGCTTCTGCGGCGCTGCGCATAGCCGTCTTGGACCGCGACAGCGGCTTCATCCAGGTGCTGAGCAAGCGCCTCGACCGTCTCGGGTGGGAGCATCGCGTGCTCGCAAGCCCCGTCCCGGCCGATGCCGTCGTCGCGATGCGCCTCAGCGCGCTCGTCGTCGACCTCGCGGTTCTCGGGCCGCAGGCGTGGGAGTGGCTCGAGCGCCTGTGCGGCGCGCTGCCGGACCTCGGGATCGTCGTTTGCACGGGTCCGTCGACGGTCGCTCAGCGCGTGCGCGGGCTGCGCCTCGGCGCGGATGACTGGATCACCAAGCCGTGTCATCCGGAGGAGGTGATCGCGCGCGTGCAAAGCGTCGTGCGCCGTCGCCGGCGACCGAGCGGCCGGACCGAGACCAAACCGCTGACGGCTGGCGAGGTCGAGATCCGCTCGGACCGCTTCCAGGCGTTCGTCAACGAGGCGAGCCTCGATCTGACGCGACGCGAGTTCGAGCTGATCGAGCTGCTCGCGGCGGCCGAGGGTCGCGTGCTCGAGCGCGAGGAGATCTACTCGCGGTTGTGGGGCTACACGATGGTGCGCGGCGACCGCTCGGTCGACGTGTTCGTGCGAAAGCTGCGCCAGAAGCTCGAGAAGTCCTCGCCGCGCTGGCGCTACATCCACACGCACTTCGGCATCGGCTACCGCTTCGCCGCGGAATCGCTCGACGTCGAGGCCGACGTCGAGGTGCCGGCGTCAATTCCCGTCGACTGGGACGCCCGCGATCAGGGCGAGCTCGCGGGGCCGCACGAGGGCCGCGAGCTCACCACCGACAGCCTCTAGGCGCACGACCGCCAGCCCGCCCTTCTTCAGATCGGCGCGCGCGCCGGTCAGCTCGGCGATCATGCCGGAGAGATCGGGCTCGTGGCCGACGAGCAACAGCCGCCCGTCCGCGCTCAGCTCGCGTGCCGCGTCGAGCGCCTGCGCTGCGTCGAAGCCGGACGCGAGCGGCCCGTGCGCGCGCAGCGAAGCACGTCGATCGCCCTCCCACTCGGCGGCGGCCAGTTCGGCGGTCTGACGCGCGCGCGCCTTCGGGCTGAACAGCACCGCCTCGAAGACCGCGCCGAGGCGCGCCAGCGCGAGGCCGGCGGCGCGCGCCTGCGCTTCGCCTCGCGGCGTCAGACGCCGCTCGGAGTCCGAGCGCGTCCCGTGCGGCTCGGCCTCGGCATGCCGTAGTACCCAGAGCTGACGCGCCATCGCCTGCGCCCCACCCTACCGCGCGTTCGAGCCTCGCAGCCATCGTGCGGTCGCTGTCAACGAAATGTGAAAGATCGCGCGATGCACGCCGGGTCGCCCGACCGTGAGCGTGTAGCGTGAGCGGCTGCATGGAGCTCGCGCTCGACGACCCCTCGCTCTACCTCAACCGCGAGCTGTCGTGGCTCGACTTCAACGATCGCGTGCTGCAGCTGGCCGAAGAGGAGCGCCTGCCGCTGCTCGAGCGCGTCAAGTTCTGCGCGATCTACACGACGAACCTCGACGAGTTCTACATGGTGCGCGTCGCGGGGCTGCGCGACCAGATCGAGGCGGGCGTCGAGACGCCCGGGCAGGACGGACGCACGCCGAGCGAGACGATCGCGCTGATCCGCGAACGCGTGCTCGGGCTCGGGCGACGCCTGACCGACTGCTTCGAAGGCGAGCTGCGGCCACAGCTCGCCGACAACGAGATCCGCGTCGTCGGCGTGCGCGAACTCGACGACGAGCGCCGCGCGGAGCTCGCGGCGCTGTTCCAGAAGAAAATCTTCCCGGCGCTGACCCCGCTCGCGGTCGCTCCGGGAAGGCCATTCCCCTACATCTCCAATTTGTCGCTCAGCCTCGCCGTGCTCGTCAGCGACCCGCTCACCGACCAGACGGTGTTCGCGCGCGTGAAGGTTCCGATGGAGATCCTGCCGCGGTTCGTAACGCTGCGTGCGACCGCGGAGGAGCCGGCGCTGCTGGTGCCGCTCGAGGACGTGATCGCGCACCACCTCGACTCGCTGTTCCCGGGGATGGAGATCGTCGACTACAACGTCTTCCGCGTCACGCGCGACGCCGACCTCGAGGTCTCCGACGACGCCGCCGATCTGCTGCAAGCCGTCGAGGACGAGCTGCGACGGCGGCGCTTCGGCGAGATCGTCCGCGTCGAGGTAGGCGCCGACTGCTCCGAGCGCCTGCTGACCGAGCTCTCCGGGCTGCTCGGCGTCGAGGACTACGAGGTGTACCCGGTCGACGGCCTGCTCGACATGGGCGCGCTGTGGCAGCTCGTGCGGCTGCCCGGCCATGCCGAGCTGCGCCAGGAAACGCTCGTCGGGATCACGCACCAGCGCCTGCTGCGACACGAGGACGAGCGCCCGGACGTGCTCGGGGCGATGCGTGAAGGGGACCTGCTCGTCCACCATCCGTACATCTCGTTCGCGACGTCGGTCGAGCGCTTCGTCGAGCAGGCGGTCGCCGACCCGAACGTGCTCGCGATCAAGCAGACCGTGTACCGCACGAGCGACGACTCGCCGCTCGTGCCGGCGCTGATCGACGCGACCGAGCGCGGCAAGCAGGCGGTCGCGCTGGTCGAGCTGAAGGCGCGCTTCGACGAGGGGATGAACATCCACTGGGCGAAGGCGCTGGAGGAGGCCGGCGTGCACGTCGTCTACGGGCAGCCGTCGCTGAAGACGCACGCCAAGTGCGTGCTCGTCGTGCGCCGCGAGGGCGACGGGGTGCGCAACTACGTGCACATCGGCACCGGCAACTACCACTCGGCGACGGCGCGGCTGTACACGGACTTCGGGCTGTTCACGACCGACGAGCAGATCGGCGCCGACGTCGCCGACATGTTCAACTACCTGACCGGCTACGGCCGCCCGACGCATTACCGCAAGGTGCTGATGGCGCCGAACCAGCTGCGCGACGGGATCCTCGAGCAGATCGAGCGCACGATCGACGCGCACCGCGCCGGCAAACGGGCGCGGATCACGATGAAGATGAACTCGCTCGTCGACGGACGCTGCATCCGGGCGCTGTACCGCGCCTCGCAAGCCGGCGTGCCGGTCGATCTCAACGTGCGCGGGATCTGCTGCCTGCGTCCGGGCGTGCCCGGCGTCTCAGAGAACGTCCGCGTCGTCTCGATCGTCGGGCGGCTGCTCGAGCACTCGCGCGTGTACGCGTTCGAGCGCGACGGCGAGCAGACGATCTACATCTCCTCCGCCGACCTGATGCCGCGAAACCTCGACCATCGCGTGGAGCTCGCGGCGCCGATCGAGTCCGAGGACGCGCGCGCCGAGTTGCTCGACGCCGTCGAGCGCGCGTTCGCCGACAACCAGAACTCGTGGGAGCTCGACGACGAAGGGCGCTGGCGCAGGCGCATGCCCGCTCCCGGCGAGGAGCCGCGCAGCCTGCAGCTGGAGCTGGCCGAACGCTATGCCGCGCGCGCGGGCGAGCCGCGCCCCGCTCGCGAAGCCGGCGTGGCACGCGCGTAGCGCCGGCGTCCGCTCGAACGGATTGCGTGGAAATTAGAGGGGAGGCAGACGTGGGGAGCCTGCCTCCCCTCCTCTCCGCACAGCGACTCTAGCAGGATACCAACAGTTGGGACTTATGCGCGCTAGGCATACTTGCTCTGGACATGGACAGTCCGGTGCGGGTGGTGTTGACAGTCAGATGCCGGAGCCGCGATCCGAAGCCACCCGCCTGCTCGGCGAACGCGTGCGAGCGCGGCGCGCGGACCTCGGCCTGAGCCAGGAGAGCCTCGCCGACCGCTGCGGCGTTCATTGGACGTTCCTCGGTCAGGTCGAGCGTGGGCGGCGCAACGTCAGTTTGCACAACCTGCTGAAGCTCGCATCCGGGCTGGAGGTCGACCCGTGTGAGCTCGTCAGCGGGCTGCGACCGCCGCGGTAGCGCCGGCGTCGTCACCCGTTCGCCGCCGTGGCTCGCGCCGTGTCGTCCGGCTCGCGCGTTGTCGTCCAGTTCGCGCGCTGTCGTCCGGCTCGCGCGGCTGTCGTCCGGCTCGGCTCAGGCCGGCAGCGCGTCGAGGCTGGCCTTGAGATCGTCGACCGACTGATAGTCGAGCCCGAGCAGGAGCGCGTCGTGACCGAACACGTTCGCTCAGCGCTCACCGACGTACAGGGACACGCATCCGCCGAGACGAACATCCAGCGAGCCGAGCAGACATTGTAGCCGCGCAGAGCGCCCTGGACGCAGCTCTGCGGGCCTTCGATGGCTTCGATGAGCCAGTCGCCCGGCAACGACTCCTCGAGCTACGGGAGGTGCGAGACGCCGAACAAGCCCACCTGGATCAGCTTGGCGGCGCAAGGCCGACGCTCACGATCGACGGGTTCGAAGACTGGGATCGACTGACGTTTGAGGAGCCGCGCGTTGATCCGCGCAATCGTCGCACGAGCCGTCGTTCGTCCCGGCCGAGGAGCTGATCGGGTCGCAGTCGAGCTGGTCGGCTCGAACAAGCCCCAAGAGAGCTAGGCGTATCGCCGCCGAGTTGTTCGCCCAGCAAGCGACGCGCCACAGCATCCAAGATGCGGCGTGCCTCAACCTGGACATGGGAAGGCATCTCAGCGCTCATTCAGTGGCCGTCGCTCTCCCTCCGGGACCGCACTAGCTAGACGGCATCGGCCATGGGTGATGCGGCGCTCGACATACGTGGTGGTCTGCACAGTGGGTATTGACCCCCAGGCCCTACGTCGAGTCCTTCGGCTCCCGCGTCCGTGACGAGCTGCTCTCAGTCGAGCTGTTCTGCAGCCTGGCCGAGGCGAAGGTGATGGTCGAGGACTTCCGCGAGGACTACAACGAGCGCCGGCCCCACTCAGCGCTCGGGATGGCAGCGCCAGCTCGCTTCGCACACGCGTGCAAGCTCCAGTACGACCCCACTACCGTTCAATTCAACAACCACCGACTCTCACAGCAGGTGGACCGATGAACGGGGTCCGGCCAATAGCGCTTGGCGTGGCACGGGCCGGATGGCGGCTGCGGAGCTCCAGCGCGTACGGGCCGGCGTGAGCCTTCCTGCGTTCAGCTTCAATTTCTATCGCCTGCTGGTTCTGCGCTTCGAAGATGAGCAAGACGACGAGAGCGCCATAGAGGCCATAGCGAAGGGCATGCGAGGCCCCAGCGACCGTGAGGACGGCGACCCGGCCAGCACCAATCGAAACAAGATAGGAGCCCGCCTGCGGGCTCCTATCCGTTCGACGTCTTGCATCAGTATGAATAGGTTATAGGCCACGCCAAGCGCCCTTGCGAACTTCCTGTCCGGAACGAAGTAGCTTCGAACCGATCTCGGCGGCGCGCGCATACTGATCCTCTGCCACGGAGCGACTCAGACCCAGGTAAGCGTATCAACCTCCATTGGATCGATGTCCGGTGGGCCGCGCACGCCAGGCACGGAAGCCGCCCGTGCAGGCCGCCCCTATCCCAACGACTGCAAGTACATACTCAGCACTCGTCAACGCCACGACGAGAACCGCAACGCCGAGAAGTGCCAAGAGGATAAGGCCACCAAACCGGAACACGCGCTCACCTCGCAGAAGTCGCGACACGGACCGCGCCGTAGATACTGCACGGAGCTGCAACGGGGGTAAAGAATGTTAGCGCTCCGATAGCACAAGCCACGTCCGAGCCTTCCCATTCCGTCTGTGCGATTTCGGCGCAGAGCTTGGGGTGTTGGTGTCGATAGCTCTTCGAGACTATCGCCCCGAAGCACAACGCACCGGCCGGCAGTCCCGGGTCTTCGAGATTGGCGAACCGTCCTCGCCCAGCTCCACCGTCCCAGCCTCCGCTGGACCCTCCTCCGGGTATGGCTCCCGGAGGGCCCGCAACGGCCTCGTTGGCCCACGTGTTGAACGCTTCTCGTTCCGCCAGTTCCGCGGCCATCTTCGCCGCAGAGGCGGCAGCCCACGCAGCTTCTTGCGCCTTGCGTTCGGCTTCTGCCCGGATCGCAGCTTCGCGCGCAACTTCTATTTCTATCGCCTGCTGGTTCTGCGCTTCGAAGATGCCGCCAAGGTAGCCGTTTTCGACGTAGTTGCCGGTCACGTCCGTTTCGTTGATCGGGTTCCCGTTCGTGTAGGCGTAGGCGTTCGACGATCCGCCTGGAGTCGGGTCGGGTTGCAGGAAGCGGCCGATCTGAGGCACGTAACTGCGAGCCCCCATCGCCACGACCCCCGAGGGCAGTTCGGTCGGAAGCAGGTCGCCGCCGAGCCAGCTGTACTTCACCGGGCTGACAGTGGGTGGCACCCCGTACTCGGTGGTCCGCGCGCTCGAGAGCAGTTTGGTCACGGATTCTTTAGCCGACGCTTTCGCGACGATGTTTCCGCCCAGGTCGGTCACGGCCAGTTCCGGTTCGCTCGTATCTGTCTCGATCGCGGCGAACCCGCCAACACCCCGTACGTAGCGCGTCCAGTGTCCAGATGTTGGTTCGGTGCTCCAGGTCGGGGAGTTGCCCAATCCAGCGTAGTGGCTCACGTATGTCGAGTTGAGCGTTCCGGTGTCGAGCGTTTCGAGCGTCCGACCCTCCGGGTCGAGCTGATAGCCGACGGCCTGTGCACCCTGTTTCTGTTCGGCCACCTGTCCGTCGACGTAGTACGAGCTCGAAAGTTCCGTGCCCCCCGCATCGGCCGCCGGCAGCTTCGTGATATCGGCGAAGTTGTCGTAGGTCGTGCCTTCGTCGGTCAGGCGGTTGGCGCCGTCGTAGGTGTGCGATTGCGTTGCGCCCCCTTCGGTCGAGCAGACGCCACCCGATCCGGGCGGATAGGTGGTCAGCTTCTTCCGATTCGTTTCTTCGTCGTATTCATAGGCATTGGTCGTGCAGCCTTCTCCGGAAGGAATTTCCTTGACCTGCGTGAGGCGGCCCACTTCGTCGTAGCCATAGACATCTTTCGCCAGGCTGTTCGATCGTTCGAGCGTCTGGCCCTGGATCGAGGGCGTCGTTGTTTCCGAAAACAGCATGCACGTGGGACTACAGTCCGTAGTTTTTTCGTAGGCTAGACCCTATGGAGCGTCGGCTTCCCGGCGTTTGGTGAAGGATCGGCCGGCACCCCGCGCATAGATGTGCGGGGACTGGGCGTCAGGGTGGTCCTGGCGCCGACACCCCAGCTATGGGAGGTGCCGACCATGATGGAGAG
>DATHND010000052.1:0-8669 GCA_035486335.1 Solirubrobacteraceae bacterium | reverse complement strand
GCAGCACGCGCTTGCCCTGCAGCGCCTGCAGCGCGCCGAGGTTGAACGCCGCCGAGCGGATGCCGCCGCCCGAGCAGCAAACGCCGATGCGCTGCGGCCGTTCGACCGGCGCCACACCGGGTGCCTGCTCGGGCGGCCGCGGCGGCGCTTCGACGGGTTCGAGGTGCGACGGCAGCGGCGGCGGGCGGTAGCCGGACCAGAGGTATCGCCGGCGCATGCGCGCACGCGCCGCTTCGCTGCTGCTGAGCGGCGACGCCCGCCAGCGCTGCAGCGCTGGCGCATTCTCGCGCAGGCCGGCGTCACGCTTGGACGTCACCGCTCGTCACTTTCCCCCACATGCGAGCTCCTCGCGATCCGACCCCCGGACGTCGCCAAGCGTATGCGCCAGCCCACGCGGTGTCAACAAATGGAACTTCACAGCTCCTCGACGACGCCCGCCCGGCGTTGCGCGGCCGCGATCGCTCGCGAGCCTCGCCTACCTGCGCGAGCGCGACGCCGCGGCGTCGATGCCGACGCTGTCGATGCGCCGTCGGCTGCACTCAGTCGCGCTGCTGCTCGGCGACCGCGGCTGGCTGCTCGGCTTCGCCGGCGAGGCGGCGGCGGGCCTAGCGCCCTTTCGGCGGCGTGATCGCGACGGCCGCCTCGGGCGTCAGCACGCGGAAGCTGCAGGACTCCTCGATGTACAGCGAGACCTGCTCGGTGTCGTGCGACTCGTAGCCGACGGATAGGTCCTCGCCGGACTCGAACGCGAAGTCGCCGCCGCGCATGCTGAGCACGACGGCGCCGTTGACGCCCGGCGCCCAGGCGATCGGCCCCTTGATCACGTTGCGCAGGTGGTCGAGCAGCGGGTATCCGCCGTGCTCGGCCGTTTCGACGACGCTCGTGTAGTCCTCGCGTCCGAGCGCGAGCCCGTACGGACCGGCGATGCCGTTTCGCAGCAGCAGCTCGACGGCGCGCGCGACGCACCCGGGGTAGTCCTCGAAGCTGCGCTTGCGCACGATCGGCTTGTGCGGCGTGCTCGCCGTGATCCCCTCGATGCCGGCCTTCGGCCAGGCGTGGAAGACGGCGACGTTCTCGGCGTCGACGATCCGCTGAGCGGCCGCGTCGAGCGAGACGAAGTCGACGTTCTCGGCGCCGCGGTCGCCGTCGCGCAGCTCCTCGCGCGAGACCGTGAAGCGCGCGCGCAGCTCGACCAGCGGCATGACGACGCGGCGGTGCGCCTCGACGCCTTTCAGCTCGCTCACGTTCGTGCGCTCGACGCGGCCGAGGTTCGTCGCCGAGTGCTCCCAGCCGTGCGGACCGGAGAAGTCGACCAGGCGGCGCACTGCGAGCCCCGGCAGCAGCCGCTCGCGCGCCTCCGCGTCGATCAGCTTCCAGCCGGCGCCGGTGATCGGCGCGTGCTCGCGCAGCAGATGGCTCGTGCTCACATTCCCTCCCCGTGCAGGCTGCCGATCCCGAGCGAGCCGCCCGACGGCACGGCCGTCGTGCCGGGCGCGTCGCCGCCGGCCTCGTCGTCGGCCTCGGCCTCGGCGGCCTCGCCGTGCTCGACGATCTCGCCCTCCTGGAACAGCACGCCGCGCGCGATCTCGCGCCACTTCGGCGTATGGCGCAGGAGGAACTCGAGGTCCATGCTGAAGTGCTTGTACTCCTCGCCGACCGCGTCGGCCATCACCGCCGCCGCTTCCGGGTCACGCTCGATCGCCAAACGCTGCTCGTACCAGCCGATCGCTTCGGCCTCCTCGGTCAGCGACGCGCACATCCTCGCGAACGTGCGCGTCTGCTCGGGAAGCTCATCCGGCGGCTCGTGGTACTGGTCGAATCCCATCGGCTCCTCGTCGGCTGGCAGCTTATCCTGAACGGATGGACGTGCGCGCGCGTACCTCAGGACACGTGCCTGACCGAGTGACGCCGTGACCGAGAGGCTCGACCCGACGACGATCCCCGGCGAGCCGCTCGCGCTGCTCGGACGCTGGCTACTCGACGCACGCGAAGCACGTCTGAGCGAGCCCGCGTCGGTCGCGTTCGTGACGGTCGGCGAGGACGCGCGCCCGACCGCACGAACCGTCTCCCTGAAGCGCCTCGAGCCCGACTCGCTGCTGTTCAGCTCGGCGCTGTGGACACGCAAGGCGCGCGAGCTGCAGCGAAACCAGCACGTCGCGCTGCTGTTCCACTGGCCTTCGCTTGGGCGTCAGGTCCACGTCGCCGGCCGTGCGACGCTCGCCGAACGCGCGCTCGCCGAGGAGCTGTTCGACGAGCGGCCGATCGAGCACCGGCTGCAGACGCTCGTCTCGCGTCAGGGCGAGCCGATCGAGGATCTGCAGCCGCTGCGCGAGCGCCACGCGCACCTGCTCGAGGCGATGGAGGCGCCGCCGGCGTGCCCGCCGGACTGGGGTGCGATCCGAGTCGAGCCCGGAGCGGTCGAGTTCTGGTCGCAGGCCGACGATCGCCTGCACGACCGGCTGCTCTACGAGCGTGCGGGCAACGGCTGGTCGCTGACGCGGCTGTCGCCGTGAGCGCCGCGGCTCACAGGCGCCGGGCGGTCACGAGCACCACCTCGTAGGGCAGCTCGAACGACCCGCCGAGCGAGTCGATCGCCTCGCCGACCGCCGCGAGCAGGCGCGCGCGTCGCTCTGGCGGCAGCGTCTGGTGGTCGCTGTGCGTCTGCAGCAGCGCCAGCCAGAGCTGCGTGTCGTACACGCGCCTCCAGGGGAACCGTCGCACGGTCGCCGGCTCGAAGCCCTCGCTCGCGGCGATCCCGGCGATGGCGGCGTCGGCGCGCCGATCCTCGCCGCCGAGCAGCACAGAGTAACTCTCGACGCCCGGCGCAAGGCGCGCATAGATCGCGTTGAAGCGCTCCGCGACCTGCGCCGGCGGCGAGCCGAAGTTCCAGAACAGCGCGAGCGTCGCCTCACGCTCGAGCACGTCCGCGGCGCGCTCGGCGCCGCGGATCGGGTCGATCCAGTGCCACGCCTGACCGCTGACGAGCAGCTCGAAGCGCCGCCCGCGCGACTGCCAGTCCTCGAACGGCGCCACCTCGACCTCGACTCCGCGCGCACGCGCGACGGCGGCCATCCGCTCGTCGACCTCGACGCCGAGCACGTCGCAGCCACGCCGCGCGAGCAGCGCCGCGACGATGCCGGTGCCGCAGCCGACATCGAGCACGCGGACGGGGGCGTCGTCGAGCAGCGCGTCGAGCAGCGCGTCTGGGTAGGACGGCCGCACACGGTCGTACAGCTCGGCGACCGCGCCAAACGACTCGGCGCGTGAGCGATCTTCGAATAGCACCGGCGCAATCTTCCCAGCATCGCGACGGTCTCCGGCGCGATCCGCGTAAGCTGGCTTCGCCACTTGAGCGAACGCGAGGAGGTCGTCGATGGCAGAGGTCCAAACCGTTGGCGGGGCGGTCGATGCGGAGGAGCTCGGGCTGACGCTCGTGCACGAGCACGTGCGCTTCCGCGACGAGGCGGTCGCCGACCAGTGGCCGGGTCGCTACGACGAGCAGCTCGAGCTCGGCGCTGCGCTGCTGCACGTGAGCGCGGCGAAGGACCGCGGCGTTCAGACGATCGTCGACCCGACGGCGATGTTCGGCGGGCGCGACGTGCGCTTCATGAAGCGCGTCGCCGAGCAGACCGGCGTGCGGATCGTCGCCTGCACGGGCATCTACAGCTACGACTACCTGCCGCACTACTTCGCCAACCGCGACGTCGACGTGATCGCCGACCACTTCGTCGAGGACATCGAAACCGGCGTGCAAGGCACCGAGATCCGTGCGGCGTTCCTCAAGTGCGCCGCCGACGCCGCGGGCGTGACCGACAACGTCGAGAAGATCCACCGCGCGGTCGCGCGCGCGAGCGTGCAGACCGGCGCGCCGATCATGGCCCACTCGATGCCGGCCGTCGGCACGGGCCCGCGCCAGGTCGAGATCTTCGAGGAGGAGGGCGTCGAGCTGGCGAAGGTGCAGATCGCGCACTGCGGCGACACCGACGACGTCGCCTACATCGAGGCGCTGATCGACAAGGGCGTGTACGTCGGCCTCGACCGCTATGGCCTGGAGATGTACCTGCCGATCGAAAAACGCAACGCGACCGCCGCCGCGCTGCTGCGCGCGGGTCACGCCGAGCGGCTGATGATCTCGCAGGACTTCTGCGCGACGATCGATTGGTTCCCGCCGGAGGCGGCCGAGGTGTTCGAAGGCCAGGGCGCGATCCGCAACTGGTCGATGACGCTCGTGTTCGACGAGGTCGTGCCGGCGCTGCGGGCCGAGGGCGCGATGGACGACGCCGCGTTCGAGACCGTCTTCGTCGAGAATCCGAAGCGGTGGCTGACAGCGTGAGACACACGCCGCGCCCGGCGCCCGTGACGGCGTTGCCGGCGCAGTTCGACGAGTGGGAGATCGAGCTGCACGGGCGGCGCGTGATCTATCGCGTCGCCGGCAGCGGGCCGCCGATCGTGCTGATCCACGGGATGCTCAACTCGTCGAGCCACTGGCGCCAGGTCGCGCTCAACCTCGCGCGCGAGCACACCGTGATCGCGCCCGACCTGATCGGACATGGCGACTCGGCGGCGCCGCGCGGCGACTACTCGCTCGGCGCGCACGCGGCGAGCATCCGCGACCTGCTCGCCGCGATCGGCATCGACCGCGCGACGATCGTCGGGCACTCGCTCGGCGGCGGCGTCGCGATGCAGTTCTTCTACCAGTTTCCCCAGCGCGTCGAGCGCCTCGCGCTGATCTCGAGCGGCGGCCTCGGCCGCGAGGTGACTCCGACGCTCCGCACCGCCGCACTGCCCGGCGTCTCGCCGCTGCTGGCGCTGACGATCCGCCCGCGCCTGGTCGAAGCGTTCGCGCAGGTCGGCGCGCGCCTGCGCGATCGCGGCGTCGGGGCGGGCGTATACGTGCAGGCCGCCGCGCGCGCGCTGCGCCCACTGCAGAGCGCCGGCGCGCGCGACGCGTTCCTGCACACGTTGCGCTCGGTGATCGACGTGCACGGCCAGCGCGTCAGCGCGACCGATCGGCTGTACCTGCTCGAGGCGCTGCCGACGCTGATCGTGTGGGGCGAGCGCGACAACACGATCCCGCTCGCGCACGGGCGCGCGGCGCACGCGGCGATCCCGCACTCGAGCTTCCGCACGCTGCCGCGCGCGGCGCACTTCCCGCACCTCGAGGACCCCGACGGCCTGTCGGAGCTGCTGCGCGAGTTCATGCGAATGACGCGCCCGGGCGCGATCGAGGACGGCGACTGGGGCGCGATCCTCGCGCGGCGCTCGCCGCCGTCGAAGCGGAGGGACGATGCCGCGGCGTAAGAGCGCTCAGAGAGGGGGTACTGGACGGGGTGGACGGCAGCGGCCGAGCGGAGCGCCGTGATGCGCCTAGCCGAAGTGACCCCAGCGCGTGGCGATGATCAGCAGCACGCCGGCGATCGCGAAAGCGATGCCGGCGACGATCGTCCTCACAGTCGCCAGCCCGAGCCGGGGGATCTGTGCGGCGGCGAGCCAAATGCCGGCGAACAGCACGAGCAGGAAGCCGACCTCCGCGAGATGCCTGCCGGTCTGACGCGTCAAAGCGAGGACCATGCTCATGCGCGAGATTGTCCCAGCTCGGCGCGGGCGCGCCCACCGCTCAGCGCGCCGCGTTCTCCCTCAACGAGCGCTTGTGCGCGCGCTTGGCCTCCTGGTAGTCGACCAGCGCCTGCGGCGAGTCGACGTCGCCGAGCGTGGGGTGGGGCGGCACGAGCCCCTTCGCCGCCTTGACGCCGAAGCGCTTGGCGAGCACGGCGCCGAGCGCCTTGACCTTCATCTCGCCGAAGCCCGGCAGCCCTTCGATGTTCGCGCGCAGCGCGTCCGAATCGGCGGCGTCTGTCCAAACGCGCTCGGCCCGTCCGTCGTAGTTGAGAACGACATGCTCCGCGAGATCGTGAACACGTTCGGCCATTTTCCCGGGGAAACGATGGATCGCCGGTTTCTCGCGGAAGATCGGGTCGAGGTCGGCCTTCGCGAGCTTCTCCGGGTCGAGCGAGCCGAGTCGCTGTTTGATCGCGAGCGGCCCGCTGAATGCCTTAGGCACCGGTACCTGTTGGTCGAGCGCGAAGCCGATCAGCAGCGCCATCGGGTCCGAGGCGATCAGCGCGTTCGCCTCGTCGGAGTCGGTGAAGTGCAGACGGTCCGGCATCGCGCCGATCGTACCTGCGTCGTCGCTGAAGCTCGTCGCCGACATCGTCCACTGGACGAACGCGGGCGTCGAACGCAGCGCCTCGGCCTGAGCTACGCCGGCGTCGGCTCTGCCGGCGCCGCGGCGAGCACGGCGTCGAGCAGTCCCGGGAAGCGCTCGTCGAGATCGCCGCGGCGCAGGCACGTCACGCGCGCCGTGCCGAGCTGCTTCTGGCGGATCACGCCGGCCTCGCGCAGGACGCGGAAGTGGTGCGTGCGCGTCGACTTGCTGATCTCGAGCTCGAGCCTTCCGCACGGGCGCGGCTCGGGATCGTCGGCCAGCTCGCGCACGATCCGCAGCCGCTGCGGGTCGCTGAGCGCGTGCAACACGCTCGCCAGCTCGAGCTCCTCTGTGGGTGGGTGGTACAGACCCATGGTCTTTCTGTTCCCATTGTACGACGACTATCGAACTTCCTGCTACGATGATCGTCGAACTTACGAACCGAAGGGTAGCGCAATGCCGAGCACACGTGAGAACAGCACCGCCGCCACCGCCGCGCCGAGCGTCGTCATGCCGGCGCGGCCGACCTCCGACGCGCGCGTCGCGGCCGTCGTCCAGGCCGCGTACATCCTCGAGGCGCGCACACGATGAGCGCGTTCGCCGTGCCGCGCGCGCTCAGGCGGCGAAGCCCCAACGCGCTGCTCGTGCTCGTCTGCCTCGCGCAGCTGATGGTGATCCTCGACGTCTCGATCGTGAACGTCGCGCTGCCGTCGATCAAGGGCGGCCTGCACTTCTCGACGACGGGGCTGCAGTGGGTCGTCAACGCGTACACGCTGACGTTCGCCGGCTTCCTGCTGCTCGGCGGCCGTGCGGCCGACCTGCTCGGCCGTCGCCGCGTGTTCCTCGCCGGTACGGCGCTGTTCTCGTTCGCGTCGCTCGTCTGCGCGCTGGCCGACTCCTCCTCGATGCTCGTCGGCGCGCGTGCGCTGCAGGGCGTCGGCGGCGCCGTGATCTCGCCGGCGAGCCTCGCGATCATCACGACGTCGTTTCGCGAGCAGCGCGAGCGCAACCGCGCGCTCGGCATCTGGGGCGCGATGGGCGGCGTCGGCGGCGCGCTCGGCGCGCTGCTCGGCGGCGTGCTGACGCAAAGCCTCGGCTGGCCGGCGATCTTCGTCGTCAACGTCCCGATCGGCCTGCTCGTGCTGCTGCTCGCCCCGGCGCTCGTGCCCGAGGGACGCAGCGAAGCCGACCACAAACACTTCGACGTGCTCGGCGCGACGCTCGTGACCGGCGCGCTGACGGCGCTCGTCTACGGCATCGTCCGCACCGACACGCTCGGTTGGGGCTCGCCCGGCGTGCTCGCGCCGCTGCTCGCCGGACTCGTCCTGCTCGGCCTGTTCGTGCTCGTCGAGGGGCGCTTCGCGCGCGCGCCGCTCGTGCCGCTGCCGATCTTCCGGATGCCGGCGCTGCGCGCGGCGAACGTGATCGTCTTCCTGCTCTACTCGGCCGTCTTCGCGATGTGGTTCTTCCTCTCGCTCTACGTGCAGCAGGTGCTCGGCCACGACGCGCTCTCGACTGGCCTCTCGTTCGTCCCGATGACGCTCAGCGTCGTGCTCGCGACGTCGTTCGCGCCGCGCCTCGTCCAGCGCTTCGGCACGCGCGCGGTGATCGCCGTCGGGATGCTGCTGTCGGCCGCCGGACTGCTGCTGCTGACCGGCGTGCGCCCCGGCGGCAGCTACCTCGCGCAGGTGCTCCCCGGCGGCGTGCTCTCGGCGCTCGGCCTCGGCCTCGCGCTCGTGCCATCGACGATCGCCGCCGTCTCCGGCGTGCCGGGCTCGCAGAGTGGGCTCGCCTCGGGGCTGCTCAACACCTCGCGTCTGATCGGCGGCGCGCTCGGGCTCGCCGCGCTCAGCACGATCGCCGCCTCGCAGACGCGCGCCGGCGCCCACGCCGGCGCCTCGGGTCTCGCCGCGCTGAGCAGCGGCTTCCAGCTCGCGTTCGGCGTCGCCGCGGCGGTCAGTTTGCTCGGAGCGCTGCTCGCCGTGTTGCTGCTGCGCTCCGCGCCGCGCTCCGCGCGCTCGGCGAGCGCGCTTCGCGACGTGCACCAAGCGCCCGTCGGCGAGCCGGTGGAGCGTCCCGAGCGGCGTCCCGCGCCGGTCGATCAGTGGGCTGGATCGCCGAGCGCCGTCAACGTCGCGACATACTCGCCCGGCAGCCCGCGCGCTCGGG
This sequence comes from Solirubrobacteraceae bacterium, assembly GCA_035486335.1. Classification (GTDB taxonomy): domain Bacteria; phylum Actinomycetota; class Thermoleophilia; order Solirubrobacterales; family Solirubrobacteraceae; genus Palsa-744. The sequence continues at coordinate 295 of DATHND010000052.1, read as the reverse complement.
CCGCGACGAGGATGCCCTCCAGGTAGACCGCGGACGGCGGCACGTGCGCGGCGTCGGGCGCGATCACCGCATACGCGTGCGCCTCGTGCTCGCTCGCGCCGGCGCCCACGCACACGCGCACCGTCCTGCGCTCGTACGCCGAGCCGGCGCCCTCTTTCAGCTCGATCGCGGCGACTTGCTCGTCGTCGAGCTCGTATAGCGCGCCCCACACGCTCTCGTTCGCCGCCGTGACGATGTCGGCGACGCCGCAGCGCGTGCGCAGCGAGCGGCGCGTGAACGCGAGCCGGTGACCACG
>DATHND010000051.1:0-19886 GCA_035486335.1 Solirubrobacteraceae bacterium | reverse complement strand
GGCCTCTTTCGCGGGATCAGCCACGGCGGGAGTATCCGCCGAGGGTTTCTTCGTCTGCGTGGTCATCAAGGGGTCCTTTCCGGCCCGCGCCCCGGGCCTGGTCGGTAACCCCGACCTCACACAGAAGACCGGACAGACCCGTCGCGTGCGGTAATCGCCAAGACCCCGGACTTCCTCGAACTCGCCGGGAGCGTTCCGGTGCCGGTCTCCAAACGCGGCACATCGTGGGATGACGTATTGCGCGCCAGCCGCACGCACCGCGCGGGGCGGCGCCGCTGACGGCGTTCCTGGACACCAACGTCGTCATCAGACATCTGACCGGCGACCCGCCAGAGATGGCGGCCAGGGCGACCGCCGCGCTCGCCGCCGCGGATCAGCTGATGCTCGCCGATGTCGTCGTCGCCGAGTGCGTGTACGTGCTCGAGTCCTTCTACGAGGTGGAGCGCCAAAAGGTAGCTGAGCTGATGCGCGCGGCGATCGTCATGCCGTCGATTAAGACCGTCGACCGCGCCTCCTTGCTGCGGACGCTGGAGGTGTACGAGGTCGATCGGTTGGACTTCGCCGAGGCTTACCTGGTCGCCCAGGCGGAGGCCACCGGTGTCGGCGCGATCCTGAGCTTCGACCGATCGGTCGATCGCGTCATCACCGTCAAGCGCCAAGAGCCATAGAGCTACCGCCAGCAACGGCTCGTCTGATACGTAAATCTGGCTCGAAACGCGCGATTTGGCCACTATTGGCCCACCACATGAGCTGGCCGTCATGCGGTTGCCCGTTGTAGCAGCCAAGATTTGGCTTGCACGCAGGGAAAGCTAGGCATGGGCGCGGCGGGTTTCGAACCTGCGACCTCTCGCGTGTGAAGCGAGCGCTCTCCCACTGAGCTACGCGCCCTGAGCGTTCGAGTGTATTGGCCGCCGCGAGCATCCTGTGCTGTTTCGGCGCGCCGGCATCCCGGGGATCATCGGCCTGCGAGCGACCGAGGACGCCGGAGCGCGCCGCCCAGACGCCCCTCAGACTTGGACGATCACCTTGCCGGTGTTACCTCCGGTGAACAGCAGGTTGAGCGCGTCGGGCGCGTGCTCGAGGCCCTCGACGACGTGCTCGGAGGACTTGATCTTGCCCTCCGACAGCCAGCTTGCGACCTCGGCGCGTCCCTCGTCGAGCCGGTCGAAGTAGTCGAGGATCAGGAAGCCCTCCATGCGGCCGCGCTTGATGATCAGGTTGGCGTAGTTCGCCGGTCCTTTCGCCGCGCCGCGGTCGTTGTAGCCGGAGATCGCGCCGCACAGCACGATCCGGCCGCGCAGCGCGAGCTGCGCCAGGCACGCGTCGAGGATCTCGCCGCCGACGTTGTCGAAGTACAGGTCGACGCCGTCCGGCGCGGCCTCGCGCAGCCGTGCGGGGACGTCGTCGTGCTTGTAGTCGATCGCCTCGTCGAAGCCGAGCTCGTCGACGATGTGCGCGCACTTCTGTGGGCCGCCGGCGATCCCGATCACCTTCTTCGCGCCCTTGATCTTCGCGATCTGCCCGACCGTCGATCCGGTCGCGCCCGCGGCGCCGCTGACGACGACGACGTCGCCCTCCTTGACCCTGCCGACGTCGATCAGCCCGAAGTACGCGGTCATGCCGGTGACGCCGAACAGGCTCAGCGCGAGCGTCGGCGGCACGCCCGGCGGCAACGCCCGGTAGCCGTTCGCGGAGCTCGCGAGGACGTAGTCCTGCCAGCCGGTGAAGCCGAACAGGAGCTGGCCGGGCTCGTACTCGTCGGTGTTGCTGCTGATCACCTCGGCGACGCCGCCGCTGCGGATCACTTCGTCGAGCGCGATCGGCGGCAAGTAGCCGGGCGCGTCGTCCATCCACGTGCGGATCGTCGGATCGATCGACAGGTAGCGCACGCGCGCGAGCGCCTCGCCGTCGCCCGGCGCGGGCACGTCTGACTCCTCGAGGCGCACCGTGCGCTCGTCGACCATCCCGCTCGGACGCTCGGCGAGGACGATGCGGCGGTTGCGATCAGCCATCACTCATCTCCCTGTTGTTGTCAGACGATCTTACGAGCCAAGCCGCGCGCCGACGTGCGGGCGCAGACGGTCGCTCGCTTCCGAGCAGCTTTGCGCGAGCGCGTCGACCTGCGCCTGCGTGAGCGCCGCGCCGAACGCGCCCGGACCGCCCAGCCGCTTGTAGGCGGCGAGCAGCTTCTTGCCGATCTGCGCGAGCGTGAAGTGCGCGTCGTAGACGCTCTCGATGTACAGCGGCGCGTTCGCGCGCGCGAAGCGCGCGGCGGCGGGCGTGCCGGACGCGATCTCCTGCAGCGAGGAGAGCAGCAGCTTCCAGCCGCGCTGGCTGAGCAGCGCGTACGTGCGAAACAGCCCGACGATCTGCGACGAGGCGCCCGTCAACGAGCGCGCGTTGGCTTCGCCGAACAGCGCCGGCAGCCGCAGTCGCGCCGCGCTCGCCGCCGCGCCGAGCACCGCCGGCGAGCTCGAGACGGCGCTCACGTCGGCCGGCAGACCGTTGACGATCAGCGGCCACGCCGCGGTCGTCGCGACGACCTCGCGCGCGACCGGCGCCCGCATGCCGATCAGCGCGCGCGCGGTCACGGCTAGGTCTTCGCGCTCGAGCCTCATCGCCGCCGGCGTCGCGGGCTTGCCGCGGCCGCAGCCGGCGGCGAGCAGCGCCAGCGCGAGCGCAGCCGCGAGCGCGAGTCTCCCCGCTAGGTGCCGAGCAGGTCGATCACGAACACGAGCGGCGCGTTCGGCGGGATCGTCGGCGGCGAGCCGATCTTGCCGTAAGCGAGTTCGGCGGGGATCACCAGCTCGCGGCGACCGCCGACCTTCATTCCGGGTACGCCCGCGTCCCAGCCTTTGATCACCTGCCCCTGGCCGAGCTTGAACTGGAACGGTTCTTTGCGTTTCCACGAAGCGTCGAACTCCTTGCCGCCTTTGTAGAGCACTCCGACGTAGTTGACCGTCACCGTCTCGCCGGCCTTCGCTTCCGCGCCGGCGCCGACGATCAGGTCTTTCTTTTCGAGCTTCGCCGGCGCCGCGCCGCTCGGCGGCGTGACCTTCGGTTCGGTCGCGAGCGGACCGTTCGTCGGCGTTTTCGCAATCGGCGTTTCGCCGGCTTTCACCAGCCCTTCGTCGGCCGTGTTCTCGTTGCCGACGCCGATCGTGCTGCTCGAGCTGCCGCCGCCACCGCCGCAGCCCGCGAGCAGCGCCACGAGCGCGAGCGTCGCGAGCAGGGCGAGCGCTTGCGTGCGTGCGCCCGTCAGTCGTGGAATGAGACCGCTTGAGTTGTTCACGGTCGCGCAGCCTAACGCAGTCGACGTGCGCGCGTGCAAGCAGACTGCCGGTGCGCTTGCGCGCGCCGATCGCTCCGCGGCGCGCCGGCGATCGGCGCTACGATCGGCGGCGGACCGTGCTAGGCGGGGAGGTAGCGGCGCCCTGTATCCGCAATCCGCTCTAGCGGAGCCGAATTCCCCTCCGAGGGATTCCGCTCCGGTCGCTCCGCCGTTCGGGGCGTCGATGGTCCGGGTCCCGCGCGGTGTCGGCTTGTGAACCAGGTCAGGTCCGGAAGGAAGCAGCCTTAAGCGATCCCCGGCAGGCGCAGCGGGAGCTCCCGGGCCGGAGTCGCGGACGGCGATCAGGCGATCGGCCGGCGGCGTCTCGACGCGGGGTGCACGGTCCGTTGCCCGTCGCGCGCTCCGCCCTGTGACGGGTGGAGGGTGTGTCGAGCTGCGTGCGCTGATAGCAATCGTAGATACGCCGTAGATACAATTGCTATCGGCTCCGCATTCCGCATATGTCGCCCGCCCGCCCGCCCGCCCGCCCCGGCCCGCCGACCGACCCGGCCGACCGCCCCGGCCGACCGCCCGCGCCGGGCACTACGAGCAGCGCTGAAAGATCAGCCATGAGCGGTTCGCGTGCGTCTCGACGAAGCCGGGCGGCACGCTGACCGGTCGATGCGGGTCGTGCGGGTCGAGCACGTATTCGTCTTCGACGTATTTGCTCGCCGGGTCGACGTACTGGCCGCGCGAGATCGCGCCCGTCTGTGCGCTGACGATCCGCGTGGGGCTAGCTTCGAGATACAGCGCGAGCAGCGGCACCGGCGCGTGGTTGGGGACGCCGACCGGTCCGCAGCGCAGGCTGACGGCGCCGTCGTCGACGAGCGCGAGCAGGTCGTCTTGGATCGACTGCTGGTCGGCGAGCTTGCCCATTTCGCGGTGCGCGCCTTTGACCTGCGACGGCGTGAACGCAATCAGCGCGACGAGCACGAGCGCGCCGGCGGCGATCCACGGGCGGCGGCGACGGTCGGCGACCGGCACGCGCGTCCAGCCGAACGCGCCGGCGCCGCAGAACACGCAGAGGATCGCCGACGTGAGGAACGCGTAGCGCGTGTTGATCGGCAGCCCGGCGGCGGCGACGACGACGAACACGAGCACGGCGAGCACGCCGGCGATCGCGCCGGCGATCGCGCGGCGGCGCAGCGACCACAGCGAGAGGACGCCGCCGAGCGCCGCGCCGACGAGCACCGGCGGGCGCAGGATCTCGCCGATTCGCCGCGGCACGTACTCGGGGACGTTGGCGATGCCGGTCACGCGGTCGAGCGTGTGCGCGGTGTGGCGCGTGTTCGTCAGCGACCACAGCGCATCGCCCGTGATCGCGAGGTCGCTGAGGACCCACACGAGCGGCGCGGCGGCGGCGAGCAGCGTCAGGCCGGCGAGCGCGCGGCGCGAGCGCGGCGGTTGCGCCGGCTCCTCGTCGCCGGTCGGCGACGCGCCTCGCGCGATCGGGCCGCGGCGCTCGTAGACGACGAGGTAGAGCCAGTAGAGCCCCGCGAACGCCCACGCCTCGGGGCGCAGCAGCCCGGCGAGCGCGAGCAGCGCGAGCACCGGCGCGCCGGCCGGCGGCCGGCGCGCGGCGCGGCGGCGCGCCTCGACGAGCACGGCGCACAGCACGAGCAGCAGGTACGGAACGTCGACGTACGCGCGCACGCCGTACGAGAGGATCGGCACGCGCGTCAGCAGCACGAGCGCCGCGAGCACGCCGGCCGCGCGCCCGAACCACAGCGCCGCGAGCGCGTACACGGCCCAGCCGCACGCGGCGAGCGCGAAAAAGCCGAGCGCGACCGTCACGCCCTCGACGGCGTGCGGCGAGAGCGGCGAGAGGACGATCCCGAGCAGCTCGACGAGCGGGTGCGGCGTCGGCGCGATCGCGACTTCGTACGCCGGCGTTTCGCCGCGCGCGAGCTGTCCGCCCCACGCGAGCGCGTAGAGCGTGTCGTAGTTGGCGAAGCCGACGCCGCAGATCAGCCACAGCGCGAGCGCCCCGACGGCGACGATCGGGAGCGCCGTCAGGCGCGTCGCGAGGCGCAAGCTGTGAGCTCTCACGAGCGCGCACGCTATCCGCTTGCGCGGGCGCCCTGACCCACTCCTGGACCCCCTCGTGCCGCTGCAACGGCGTGGGTAGACTCAGCCGCAGGTGTCCACACGGGAGTCCTCCACGGAGCAGCGGTCGCTCTATCGGCGCCACCGCCCGCGCACGTTCGCCGAAGTCGTCGGCCAGGAGCCGGTCGTGCGCACGCTGCGCCATGCAGTCGAGCGCGACAAGGTGCACCACGCGTACCTGTTCGTCGGCTCGCGCGGGACCGGCAAGACGTCGATGGCGAAGATTCTCGCGGCGTGCTTGAACTGCGAGCGCGGCCCGACGATCGAGCCGTGCGGCGAATGCGAGTCGTGCCTGTCGATCGCCGCCGCCAGCTCGCTCGACGTGATCGAGATGGACGCGGCGTCGAACAACTCGGTCGACGACATCCGCGAGCTGCGCGAGAGCGTCGCGTACGCGCCGGTCAGCGGGCGGCGCAAGGTGTACATCCTCGACGAGGCGCACATGCTCTCGACGGCCGCGTGGAACGCGTTCTTGAAGACGCTCGAGGAGCCGCCGCCGAACACGGTGTTCGTGCTCGCGACGACCGAGGCGCAGAAGGTGCCGGCGACGGTCGTCGACCGCTGCCACCGCTTCGACTTCCACCGCCCGACGGTCGAGCAGATCGCGAGCGTCGTGCGCCGCGCGGCGCAGGCCGAGGGCGTCGCGATCCCGCCGGAGGCCGTCGCGGCGCTCGCGCGCGCGGCGACCGGCAGCTTCCGCGACGCGCTCGGAACGCTCGAGCAGCTCGTCACGTACTCCGGCGGCGAGATCGCGCTCGACGACGTGCTCGCGGTGCTCGGCGTCGCCGACGCACGGCTGCTCGAGGGCGCCGTCGACGCGGCCGCCGCCGGCGACTCGCGGCGCGCGCTTCAGATCGTCGCCGAGTGCGCCGAGCAGGGTCGCGACGCGGCGTCGTTCGCCGGCGACCTCGAGTCGCGCGCGCGCGATCTGCTCGTCGTGCAGACGCTCGGCGCGATCCCGCCCGAGCTGTCGCTGACGCCCGAGGCCGACGCCGCGCTCGCCGCGCAGGCCGAGCGCGTCGACGCGGCCGTCGTCGTGCGCCTGCTCGACGAGCTCGGCGCCGCGATGGAGGCAGTGCGCGCCGGCGCCGACGCGCGCACGCGTCTGGAGCTCGCGCTCGTCAAGGCCGCCAAGCCCGAGGTCGACTCCTCGCTGCGCGCGCTGCTCGACCGCATCGAGCGGCTAGAACGCGCCGCGCCGGGCGCCCGCGTCGAGGCCGTCGCCGCCGAGCGCGAGATCGCGCCGAGCGAGACACGCGGGCCGGTCGCGGCAGCCGCCGATCCGCCTTCGCCGCCGGCCCCTGAACCGGCCGTCGCCGAGCCGTCGCCGGAGGACGCCGTCGAGGTCTCCGTCGCGTCGATCGCGACCGAGCCGGAACCAGAGCGCGAGCCGCAATCGGCGGCGGCGGAGATCGCCGAGGGGCTAGCGCCGCTGCTCGCATGGTGGCCGGCCGTCGTCGACGCCGTGCGCAGCGACAACGCGATGCTCGGCGCGTGCATCGAGGAGGCGCGGCCGGTCGACGTCAAGGGCGAGGATCTCGTCGTCGCGTTCTCGACGACGACGCCGTTTCACAAGAAGAAGGCCGAGAGCGCCGACAACCGCGCGGCGGTCGCGGCCGCTCTGCACGACGTGACCGGCCGGCGCTGGCGCCTCTCATACGAGCTGCATGACGGGATCGGCCCGCACGACGACGACGAGTCGGCGCCGCGCAGCGAGGAGGAGTGGGTCGCGCGCTTCATGCAAGAGTTCGACGCCGAGGAGCTGTCGGGCGGCGAGCAGCGATCGCACGACGACGCGCTCAGCGACGCGGCCGTGACGAGCGAGCGGAAAGGCGCGTGACGATGCCGAAGCAGCCGCGCATGCCGAACATGCAGCAGATGCTGCAGCAGGTGCAGAAGATGCAGCAGCAGATGGAGGTCGCGCAGGAGCAGCTGAAGGGCGAGGTCGTCGAAGCGTCGGCCGGCGGCGGGATGGTCACCGTCAAGGTGTCAGGCGATCTCGCCGTCAAGTCGATCGAGATCGACCGCTCGGCCGTCGACCCGGAGGACGTCGAGATCCTCTCCGACATGGTGCTCGCGGCCGTCAACGAGGCGCTGCGGATGGCGCAAGAGCTCGCCGCGAAGAAGCTCGGCGGCGCGTCCGGCGGTCTCGACATGGGCAACCTCGGCGGCCTCGGCCTGCCGGGGCTGTAGGCGCCGGCGCGGCCGATGAGCACTTCGTACGCGCCACCCGTGCAGCGCCTCGTCGGCGAGCTGTCGAAGCTGCCGGGCATCGGCAGCCGCACGGCGCAGCGACTCGCGTTCCACATCCTGCGCGCGTCCGACGAGGACGCGAGCGCGCTCGCCGACTCGATCCGCGAGGTCAAGGAGCGGATCGGCCTGTGCGAGGTGTGCTTCAACCTGACCGACGAGACGCGCTGCCGGATCTGCCAGGACACGCGGCGCGACCACGGCGTGATCTGCGTCGTCGAGGAGCCTGGCGACGTGATCCCGATCGAGCGCACGCACGAGTACGCCGGCGTCTACCACGTGCTCGGCGGCGCGCTCTCGCCGATCGAAGGCGTCGATCCCGAGGACCTGAAGATCGCCGAGCTGTACGCGCGCGTCACCGGCGAGCCGGCAAACGGAGACACGCGCGTGCGCGAGATCGTGCTCGCGACGAACCCGACGACGACCGGCGAGGCGACGGCGCTGCACATCGCCGACGAGCTGCGTCGCCGCGCGCCGGCGCTGACCGTCACGCGCCTCGCGAGCGGGCTGCCGGTCGGATCGGACCTCGAGTACGCCGACGAGGTGACGCTCGGCAAGGCGTTCGTCGGTAGGCGCACGTTGTAGCTTTGAGCTGTTCGAGGCGGCCAATATCCTCCGATGCATGTCAGAGATCGTCGTGATGAAGTTCGGCGGCACGTCCGTCGCCGACGCCGCGCGGATCAAGCGCGCCGCGCGGCGGATCGTCGAGCGGCGCGAAAGTGGGCGTCGCGTCGTCGCGGTGCTGTCGGCGCGCGGCAAGACGACGGACGAGCTGATCGCGATGGCCGACGAGGTCTCCGACGCGCCGGACCCGCGCGAGATGGACATGCTGCTGTCGACGGGCGAGCGGATCTCGTGCGCGTTGTGCGCGATGGCGATCAACGACCTCGGCCACCGCGCGATCTCGTTGACCGGCTCGCAAGCGGGGATCGTGACCGACGAGTCGCACACGAAGGCGCGGATCATCGACGTGCGCGCCGAGCGCATCAAGGCGGCGCTCGCCGAGGACAACGTCGTGCTCGTCGCCGGCTTCCAAGGCGTGTCGAGCGCCGCGCAAAACGTCACGACGCTCGGCCGCGGCGGCTCGGACACGACCGCCGTCGCCGTCGCCGCGGCGCTCGACGCGGAGGTGTGCGAGATCTACACAGACGTCTCCGGCGTGTTCACGGCCGACCCGCGGATCGTGCCCGACGCGCGCAAGCTGCCGGCGGTGTCGTTCGAGGAGATGCTCGAGATGGCGGCGTCGGGCGCCGGCGTGCTGCAGCTGCGCTCGGTCGAGTACGCGCGCACGCACGGCGTGCGCATCCACTGCCGCTCGTCGTTCGAGGACTGTCCCGGTACTGTCGTCGTGTCGGAAGGAGAAACGATGGAGCAGCCGCTGATCACAGCCGTCACGCATTCGACGTCCGAGGCGCGCGTGACGCTGCTCGGCGTCCCCGACGAGCCGGGCGCCGCCGCGCGCATCTTCGAGGCGTTGGCGGACGCGAACGTCAACGTCGACATGATCGATCAGAACGTGCCGACGGCGGCCGGCGGCAAGGCCGAGATTTCGTTCACGGCGCCGCACGACGACCTGCGCGCGGCGCGCGCCGCGCTCGAGCCGCTCGCCGGCGACTCGTATGAGCGACTGGTCGCCGACGAGCAGATCGGCAAGGTGTCGATCGTCGGCGCCGGCATGCGCTCGCACCCTGGCGTCGCCGCCAAGGTGTTCGCCGTGCTCGCCGAGGAGCGCGTCAACATTCAGATGATCTCGACCTCTCCGATCAAGATCTCGTGCGTGATCGACCGCGACAGCGTCGAGCGCATCGTGCGGGCGCTGCACGCGGCGTTCGAGCTGTCCGGCCCGGGCACGATCGGCGAGGAGCGCCCGTTCGAGGCGCGCCCGGCCGTCTGACGGTCGCCGAACGTAAGCAAACGTGCGCATCGCTGCGCATCGAGTCCGTCGTTCTGAAAAACGTGCGCAAGTTGCGCAAAAGCGCGAGACGATGTGCAAGACTTCGCATGCTCAACGAGTCAAGGTCGACAAGATTTGCGCGCTTTCAGACGCCCTCGCCGCTACGTTCACAGAAGACTGCTCGCGGTTCTCGCGCCGCTGTTCGTCTACAACGACCGCCGCGATGCGTACGTGCTGCGCGGGGTCGGCCGCAAGCGCGGTCCGGTGTTGAAGCCCGACCGACGCACGCACCGCGAACCGCCGGCCGACGGCGTTTACCTGCGCAAACGCGACCGCGTCGCGCATCGCCTCGCGACGTAGCGCTACGCGCGTTCGAGTGAGCGCTGCAAGCGCTCGAGCACACGCACGACGCGCAGCCCGCTGAGCCCGTCCGAACGCGGCGTCGCGCCGTCGCGGACGCACGCGACGAAATGCTCGCACTCGACGCGCAGCGGCTCGGCGTTGGCGATGCGCGGCTGGAAGACGTCGCCCGAGCGCGTGATGTACTCGCCCCACGAGCGCGCGTCCTCGTCGAAGCCCTTGTCGTAGATCGCGAGCTTGCCCTCGACGAGCATGTCGTCGAACGTCGCCATGCGCTTGGCGCCGACGACCGTCATGCGCCGCTCCTTGTGCGGGTCGAGCCACGAGAGATGGAGGTGCGCGACGATGCCCGACGGGAAGCGCAGGTAGCAGAAGACGACGTCCTCGACGCCGTCGCGCACGTACGACGCGCCGTGCGCGACGCACTCGTCGGGCTCCTCGTCGACGAGGTGCAGCACGACCGAGACGTCGTGCGCGCCGAGGCTCCACAGCGCGTTCTCGTCGGCGCGCAGCTTGCCGAGGTTGACGCGATTGCCGTACACGTAGTACAGCGACCCGAGCTCGTCGCCGTCGACCAGCGCCTTCAAGCGCGCGACGGCCGGGTGGTACTCGAGCAAGTGCCCGACCATCAGCACGCGCCGCGCATCGTTCGCCGCCTCGACGGCCGCTTCGGCGTCGGCCGCGCTCGTCGCGAGCGGCTTCTCGACGAAGCAATGCTTGCCCGCGCGCACGACGGCGATCGCGAGCTCCGAGTGCGTCGGCACGGGCGTCGCGATCGCGATCGCATCGAGCTCGTCGTCGGCGAGCAGCTCGTCGAGCTCGCCGCTCATGCGCGCAGCCGGGAACGCGGCCGCAAGTCGCTCGCGCGCAGCCGCGTCGCCGTCGCACAGCCACCGCAACTCGCAGCCGTCGGTCGCGGCGAGGTTGCGCGCGATGTTCGGCCCCCAGTAGCCGAGGCCGACGACGCCGACGCGAACGGGCCGGTCGCCTATCGGCTCGATCGCCGCCACGCGCACAGTCTCGGCCTCGCTCACAGCGCCCCAATCGCCTGCACGCAGCGCGCGGCCGCGTGCCCGTCGCCGTACAGCTGCGGACGCTCGGCCGGCGGCGCGCTCGACAGCGCCGCGAGCGCGGCGTCGCGATCGAGGTCGACGAGCGTGTTCCAGCCGGTCGCGACCGTCTCGACCCACTCGGTGTTCGCGCGAAGCGTCACGCAAGGCACTCCGGCAAGGTACGCCTCCTTCTGGACGCCGCCCGAGTCGGTCACGACGGCGCGCGCTTGGCAGAGCAGCGCGCTGAACTCGACGTAGCCGAGCGGCTCGACAACGCGCAGCCCGTCGATCGCGGTCAGCTCGCCGAGCAGCCCGGCGTCGGCGAGGCGCGCGCGCGTGCGCGGGTGCAGCGGCAAGACGACCGGGCCGGGCAGCGCCGCGATCAGCGCGACGAGCGCGCGCAGGCGCTCCTCGTGATCGACGTTGCCGGCGCGATGCGCCGTGGCGAGCAGGTACTCGCCGCGCGCGACGCCGTGTTTCGCCGCCGTCACATCATCCGCGCGCGCCGCCTGCAGCCGGCGCAATGCGACGTCGACCATCACGTCGCCGACGACTGCGACGTCGCCGGCGATCGATTCGGCGCGCAGGTTCGCCGCGGCCGCGTCGGAAGCGCACAGCAGCAGCGCGCTCATGTGATCGGTCAGCACGCGGTTCAGCTCCTCAGGCATCGTCCGGTCGAACGAGCGCATGCCGGCCTCGACGTGGATCACCGGAACGCGCGCCTGCGCCGCCGCGAGCGCGCCGGCGAGCGTCGAGTTCGTGTCGCCGTAGACGAGCGTCGCGTCTGGCGCGAGCTCGTGCATCAGCGGCGCCAGCGCGGCGAGCATGCGCGCGGTCTGCTCCGTGTTCGAGCCGCCGCCGACGCCCAGCTCGCGGTCGGGCCTGGCGAGCCCGAGCTCGGCGAAGAAGATCGCCGAGAGCGTCTCGTCGTGGTGCTGGCCGGTGTGCACGAGCAGCTCCTCGTGGCGCTCGCGCAGCGGGCCGGAGACGGCCGCCGCCTTGATGAACTGCGGGCGGTTGCCGACGACCGTGACGATGCGCACGGTGCCAGCCTACGCGCCGGCGGGCGCTACCAACCGGAGGAGGCGCCGGCGCTCGCGCCAACGACCGACGTCGACCAGTCGATCACCGACGTCGGGCGCACGACGTGGCGCTTGAACCCGAGCTCCTTCGGGTCGAGCCCGAGCGCGAGGCCGACGAGCTGCGGCAGGTGCAGGACCGGCAGGTCGAGCTCGCGGCCGACCGTTTTCGCGGCGAGCGGCTGCTGCAGGTCGAGGTTGAGGTGGCACAGCGGACACGGCGTCACGAGGCAGTCGGCCTCAGCGTCGACCGCGTCGCCGATGTGGCGGCCGGCCTGCTTCAGCGAGGCCTCCTTGTTCATCGTGATGATCGGAAAGCCGCAGCACTTGCGCATGCCGGCGTAGTCGATCACGGTACCGCCGAGCGCGTCGATCACCTGATGCAGGTAGTCGTCGCGTGGGCGCTCGTCGTCGATTCCGAGCCGGTCGCGCGGGCGCACGATGTAGCAGCCGTAGAACGGGCCGACCTTGAGGTTCGAGAGCGGCCGCTTGACGCGCGCGCGCAGCTCGTCCAAGCCGAGCTCCTCGACGAGCAGCCAGAGGAAGTTCTTGTTCGTCAGGCCCTTCTCATATGAAAGGCCCTCGCCGGCGAGCGTCTCGTTGACGTGCGCGCGGTACTCGGCGTTCGCGTCGAGCCGTTCCTGGCACTCGCTCTGCGCGCCTTGGCACGTCGAGCAGATGTTCATCATCAGCTCGGCGCCGTCGACCTGCTGCGCGAGCGCGAACGTGCGCGCGTTGAGCGTGTCGGCGAGCTCCTGATTGTGCTCGGCGATCACGCCGGCGCCGGTGCAGCACGCGCGGTCGAGCTCGACCAGCTCGATGTCGAGCAGCGGCGCGACCTTCGCCATCGAGCCGTGCAGCTCCGGCGTGAAGCCGCGGCTGACGCAGCCCGGCCAGTAAGCGACCTTCATTGCTCGTCCTCGCCGACGATGTACAGGTTCAGCTCGTAGCGCTGGCCGGAGGACCGGTCGCGGCTCTCGACCTTGTCGTAGATCGCCTGCACCGCCTTGAGGTCGTCGCTCGGGATCTTGTGCCCGAAGATCGCGATCCTCGGGTTGAGCTTGCCGCGCAGCAAGCCCCTCACGATCACCGGCAGCGAAGACAGCAGCTCCTTGCCCGCCGCCGGCGTGAACTTCGCGAACCACGAGTTGCCGCCGTAAGAGCGGGGGATCAGCTCGGCCTCGTGGAGCAGGCCGTAGTTGCGGACCAGCCCGGTGATCGCCGCCTCGTGGCGCTCGCCGTTGTTCTGGTCGACGATCTGGTGGTCGTCGATCGCGATCCGCCGCAGGCGCATGATCTGGCCCATCGGGTTGACGTCCTTCGGGCACGCCTGCACGCACTTGAAGCAGTGCGTGCAGTCGAAGATCCCCTCGGGGTCCTGCGCGAGGTCGTTGAGCCGCTCGAACTGCTGGTCGTCGCGCGGGTCGCCGACGAAGCGGTAGGACTTCGCGAGCGCCGCCGGGCCGATGAAGCCAGGGTCGACCTCCATCGCGAGGCAGTCCGACACGCACGCGCCGCACTGGATGCACGCCATCGTCTGCGTCACGTCGATCATCGACTCGCGCGGCACGATGTACTCGCGCTCGGGCACCGGCTGCTTGGCGATCAGCCACGGCGTGACGCGGCGGATCTTCGTCCAGTGGACGGCGTCCATGTCGACGATCAGGTCCTTGATCACGGGCATGTTGCCCATCGGCTCGATCTCGATCACACCGTCCGCCGAGCTCTTCAGCGCGGCGTCGAGGTGCGTATGGCAGGCGAGCGCCGGTTCGCCGTTGACGCGGACCCCGCACGAGCCGCAGATCGCCTGCCGGCAGGAGCAGCGAATCCCGATCGAGCCGTCGAAGCGATCGCGCGCCTGCAGGATCGCCTCGAGCACCGAGCGGTGCGGCTCGAGCTCGATCGTGTGCTCGTCCCAGTACGGCGCGTCGCCCGACTCGGGGTCGTAGCGGCGCATCCGCAGCTTGAACTGCTCCGGCGTCGCCGTGCGCGGAGCCGCGGCTGTCGTCGGCGTCGTCTCGGCCATCAGTATTTCCTCTCCTCGGGCTCCCACTGCGTGATCGTCACCGGCGAGTAGCTCACCTGCGGTCCGTCGCCTGACAGCGTGATGTCGATGTGCTTCAGCCACTGCTCGTCGTTGCGCTCGGGGTGATCCGTGCGGAACTGCGCGCCGCGCGACTCCTTGCGCTCGATCGCGCCCAGGACCGTGGTCTCGGCGCAGTCGATCATGTAGCCGAGCTCGATCGCGCCGAGCACGTCCTGGTTGAAGACCGTGCCGCGGTCGTCGATCCACGCGTTCCGCGTCTCCTCCTTCAGTCGCGCGATCGTCTCGCGCGCGGTCTGCAGGCCCTGTTCGTCGCGGAACACGGCTGCGTACTCGTTCATCAGCTCGCCGAGCTCGTTCTTGATCTCCGAGACGCGCCGACCCTCGCGCGGGCGCGCGATGATCGCGTCGATCGCCTCGGCGTCTCGGCGCAGCTGCGCGTTCGCGTCGATCGCCGGCATCGGCATGCTCGCGGCGCGCGCCGCCGCGTGCTCGCCCGAGCGGCGCCCGAAGATCAGCGTGTCGAGCAGCGAGTTCGCGCCGAGGCGGTTGCCGCCGTGGACCGACACGCACGCGACCTCGCCGGCCGCGTACAGCCCGTCGATCGGCGTCTGCCCGTCGACGTCGGTCTTGACGCCGCCCATGATGTAGTGCTGGCCGGGGCGGATCGTGATCGGTTCGCGCGTGATGTCGACGCCGGCGAAGTCCTTGCCGAGGTTGACGATCTCGCGCAGCGCCTCGAGCGTGCGCTTGCGCGGGACGACGGTCACGTCGAGGTGGATGCCTCGCCCGCCCGGGCCGACGCCGCGACCCTCGTCGATCTCGATCTGCTCGGCGCGCGAGACGACGTCGCGCGAGGCGAGCTCCATCTTGTTCGGCGCCGACTTCTCCATGAACCGTTCGCCGTTCGAGTTGAGCAGGTGCGCGCCCTCGCCGCGCGCGCCCTCGGTGATCAGGATGCCCGTCTCGACGAGGCACGTCGGGTGGTACTGGACCATCTCCATGTCCATCAGCGGCGCGCCCGCGCGGTAGGCCATCGCGATCCCGTCGCCGGTCACGATCAGGCCGTTCGTCGTCGGCTTGTAGACCTGCCCGGCGCCGCCGCACGCGAGGATCACGTTCTTCGCCGTGAACGCCTCCATCCGCCCGCTGCGCACGTCGCGCGCGATCACGCCGCAGCAATCGCCCTGCTCGTCCTGCAGCAGCGACGTCGTGAACCACTCCTCGTAGCGCTCGACCGTCTCGTGGTGCTTCATCAGCTGCTCGTAGAGCACGTGCAGCAGCGCCTGGCCGGTGATGTCGGCGACGTACGCCGTGCGCTTCATCGATGCGCCGCCGAACGCGCGCAGGTCCATCTCGCCCTTGCCGTTGCGGTGGAACGTGACGCCGATGTGCTCGAGGTGCAGCACCTCGGCGGGCGCCTCCGAGCACATCACTTCGATCGCGTCCTGGTCGCCGAGGAAGTCCGAGCCCTTGACCGTGTCGTATGCATGCGAGTGCCAGTCGTCGTCGACCGAGATCGCCGCGTTGATCCCGCCGGCGGCGGCGACCGAGTGCGAGCGGACGGGGTGGACCTTCGACATGATCGCCACGCTCGCGCCCTCGCGGGCGGCCGCGAGCGCCGCGCGCTGGCCGGCGAGGCCGGCGCCGATGATCAATACGTCGTGTGCAGGCATGTGTGTGGGCTGGACTTCGGGGGAAGGGGATGTTGCGCCGAAGACTCTATAACGGCCCTGCGCCGGCCCGCCCTGTCGTGGGAGGCGGGCCGCGTGCCGGCTGAGGCGCGCGGGCTACGTCGCCACGCGCAGCGCGCGGCGGACCTCGGCGAGCGTCACGACGCCCCGCAGGACGCCGTCCTGATCGACCGCGACCATCGCGCCGAGCCGCCCGAGGCCCTCCGATCCAAGCAGCGATTCGAGCGGTTCGGCCTCGTCGATCCGCACTTGGATGTCCTCCTCGAGCACGTCGGCGACCGGCAGCGCCGGGCGCCCGGCGGAGATCTCGGCGTCGACGCGCGTCGCGCGCACGACGCCGAGGAAGTGGCGCGCGGGATCGACGACGGCGAACCACGGCCAGCGGTAGCGCAGGAAGAACTGCTCGTGCGCGTCGAGCAGCGTCGCCGCGGCCGGGATCGTCACCGGCTCGCGGTCCATGATGTCGGCGACCGTGATGTTCTGGATGCGCTTGCCGAGCACGCCCTGCACGACCGCCGCGCCGGCCGCCTGGTAGAGGAAGTACGCGAGCAGCAGCGAGCACAGCCCGAGCGACTCTTCGTTCGCGGTCAGCCGCCACAGCCCGAGCAGGCCGAGCAGCAGCGCGAAGCCCTGCCCGGCGCGGCCGGTCGCGTGCGTCGCGCGGTTGCGATCGCCCGTGCGCCACCAGACGATCGCGTGCGCGATCCGGCCGCCGTCGAGCGGGAACGCCGGCACGAGGTTGAACGCGAGCACGAGCACGTTGATCGTCGCGACCCAGCTCAGCCATACGAGCGCCGGCGTCGCGCGCACGTTTTCGCTGCCGAGCGCCGCGTCGAAGAAGTGCTTGCTGCCCGATGCGAGCCCGCCGGCGAGGATGCACACGACGATCACGCCGAGCGTCACGAGCGGTCCGGCGGCGGCGACGCGCAGCTCGGTCCCCGGCGACTGCACCTCGCCGATCCGCGTGATCCCGCCGAGCGCCCACAGGTCGATCCCGGCCACCTGCAGGCCGCCGCGGCGGGCGACGAGCGCGTGGCCGAGCTCGTGCAGCACGAGCGACGCGAAGAACGACAGCACCGAGGCGACCGCGACGAGATACGCGGTCGTGCGCGATCCGCCTAGCTCCTGGTGGAAGACCGGCGTGACGATGAAGATGAACAGGAACAGGACGACGAACCAGCTGACGCCGACCCCGATCCGAATGCCGAAGATGCGAGCCAGCTGGAAGTTCGTGCGCGGCGCCATCGGGTCAATGGTAGGCGGCGCCGAGGGCGCCTCTCGCGGCGCTCAGCGATCCACGTCGGGCAGGCTGCGCGCAATGATCGCGTCGAAGTCGCTGCCGGCGGGCAGCGTGCCGTACTCGAGGCCGCCGTCGGCGCCGAGTCGCGAGCCGCAGAAGGCGTCGGCGACGGCCGCCGGCGCGTGGCGCACGAGCAGCGAGCCCTGCAGGCACAGCGCCATCTCTTCGACGACGCGACGCGCGCGCGCCTCGAGCGTGCTCGGGTCCGAGAAGCGCTCCTTCAGCGCGGCGACGCGCGCGTCGAGCCGCGCGTCGCCGCCGCTCGCCTGCTCGACCTCGTGCATGAACACCTCGAGCGCGCGCGGCGCGCGCGTCAGCGCGCGCAGCACGTCGAGGCTCATCACGTTGCCCGACCCCTCCCAGATCGACGCGAGCGGCGCCTCGCGGTAGAGCCGCGGCATTCCGGACTCCTCGACGTAGCCGGCGCCGCCGAGGCACTCGAGCGACTCGAACGCGTGGTTCGGCGCCCGCTTGCACGTCCAGTACTTGCCGACGGCCGTCGCCAGGCGCTTGAACAGCTGCGCGTCGGTGTCGTTCGCGCCGTTCTCGGCGTCTTCGTGAGCCTCGTCGTAGGCGCGCGCGAGGCGCATCGCGAGCGCCGTCGTCGCCTCCGACTCGACGCACAAGTCGGCGAGCACGTTGCGCATCAGCGGCTGGTCGATCAGCGTCCTGCCGAACGCCTGGCGGTGCGCCGCGTGGTGCGTCGCGCTCGCGACGCCGCTGCGCATGCCCGCGGCCGCGCCGATCACGCAGTCGAGGCGCGTGTGCCCGACCATCTCGATGATCGTCGGCACGCCGCGCCCCGGCTCGCCGACCATCCGCGCCCACGCGCCGTGGAACTCGACCTCCGAGGACGCGTTCGAGTGGTTGCCGAGCTTGTCCTTCAGCCGCTGGATGTGGAACGCGTTGCGGCCGCCGTCGGGCAGGATTCGCGGCAGCAGGAAGCACGAGAGGGCGGGTGGGTCGAGATCGGTCGTCTGCGCGAGCACGAGGAACACGTCGGACATCGGCGCCGAGCAGAACCACTTGTGCCCGACGAGCTCGTACTCGGCGCCGGCGCCGCCGCCGTTCAACGGCGTCGCGACGGTCGTGTTCGCGCGCACGTCCGAGCCGCCCTGCTTCTCGGTCATCGCCATGCCCGCGATCGCGCTGCCCTTCTCCGACGCCGGCATCAGCCGGCCGTCGTAGCTAGTCGCCGTGATCAGCGGCTCCCACTCGGCGGCCAGCTCGGGCTGCGCGCGCAGCGCCGGGACGACGGCGAACGTCATCGTGATCGGACAGCAGAAGCCCGCCTCGGCCTGCATCGCGGTCATGTACAGCGCCGCGCGCGCCGTGTGCGCGAACGGCTCGTCGCTCGTCCATGGCAGCGAATGCAACTCGTGCTCGACGCCCATCTTCATCAGCTCGTGCCACGCCGGATGGAACTCGACCTCGTCGATCCGGTTGCCGTAGCGGTCGAACGTCCGCAGGATCGGCTTGTTCTCGTTCGCGAGGCGCCCCCATTGGAGCTGCGGCGCGCCGCCGACGAAGCGTCCGAGCGCCGAAGCGCGCTCGCTCACCCAGCCGGCGCCCTCGCGCTGCACGGCCTCGACGAGCGCCGTGTTGCTCGCAAACACGTCGACGCCCTCGAGCGGCGGCGGCTGGTTGAAGACCGTGTGCGTCCTCCACGGCGCCCGTTGCGACTCTGCTCGTGGCAGCGTGCTGGCCATACGAGCAGTCTAGAGCTCGAACTGCCGCCGACGCGAGCGCGCGGCGCTCGCCGGAGCGCCGCTCGGCGCGCTAGCGCCGGTCGATAGCATCGGCGCCCCCGCCCGCGAACACTCGAAGAAACTGAGAGCGATGCCCAAGATCAAGGTGAAGAACCCGATCGTCAACCTCGACGGCGACGAGATGACACGGATCATCTGGTCGTTCATCAAGGAGCAGCTGATCGTCCCGTACCTGGACGTCGAGCTGAAGTACTTCGACCTCGGGATCGAGAGCCGCGACGCGAGCGACGATCGAATCACGGTCGAGGCGGCCGAAGCGATCAAGCGCTACGGCGTCGGCGTGAAGTGCGCGACGATCACCCCCGACGAGGCGCGTGTCGAGGAGTTCGGCCTGAAGCAGATGTACCGCTCGCCGAACGGCACGATTCGCAACATCCTCGGCGGCGTGATCTT
Organism: Solirubrobacteraceae bacterium; assembly: GCA_035486335.1. Classification (GTDB taxonomy): domain Bacteria; phylum Actinomycetota; class Thermoleophilia; order Solirubrobacterales; family Solirubrobacteraceae; genus Palsa-744. Next base: position 614 of record DATHND010000051.1, on the reverse strand, counting down.
CCGCGAGCCGATCGTGATCGCGAACGTGCCGCGGCTGGTGCCCGGCTGGACCAAGCCGATCGTGATCGGCCGCCATGCCTTCGGCGACCAGTACCGCGCAACCGACATGGTCGTGCCGGGCGAAGGCAAGCTGACGCTCGCGTTCTCGCCCGCCGACGGCAGCGAGCCGATCGAGCTGGACGTGTACGACTTCCCCAGCGGCGGCATCGCGATGGCGATGTACAACCTCGACGACTCGATCCGCGACTTCGCGCGCGCGTCGCTGCGCTACGGCCTGGAGCGCGGCTATCCGGTGTACATGTCGACCAAGAACACGATCCTCAAACGCTATGACGGGCGCTTCAAAGACATCTTCGAAGAGGTCTATCTCGACGAGTTCGTAAGCGACTTCGAGTCCGCCGGCATCAGCTACGAACACCGCTTGATCGACGACATGGTGGCCGCCGCCCTCAAGTGGAGCGGCGCGTTTGTGTGGGCTTGCAAGAACTACGACGGCGACGTCCAGTCCGACACCGTGGCCCAGGGCTTCGGCTCGCTCGGCCTGATGACCTCGGTGCTGATGACCCCGGACGGCAAGGTCGAGGCCGAGGCCGCGCACGGCACGGTGACCCGGC
>DATHND010000050.1:0-3051 GCA_035486335.1 Solirubrobacteraceae bacterium | reverse complement strand
GGGGCGTTCGTGACCGCGAACTTCAAGGAGACGCAGCTCGATCACATTCGCATCGGGCAAGCGGTCGACTTCGATGTCGACGCGTACGGTGGCGCGACGGCGCACGGTGTCGTCGAGAGTCTCGCCGGGACCACCGGTGCGAAGACCGCGCTGCTTCCGCCGGATAACGCGACCGGGAACTTCACGAAAGTCGTGCAGCGCATACCCGTGCGCATTCGCATCACGCAGGGACTCGGCGCCGACCGTCCCCTGCGTCCCGGGATGTCAGTGACCGTTCACGTCACGACCAAGGGCTAGCGCGGGAAGCGCACGCCGAGCTGGAGGCTCAGAATCGCGACCTCCTCGGCGTGCGCGCCCAAGGACGTGCTCGGGAAGCTGTAGCGCTCGAGTGAGAAGAGGACGGCGCCCTGGAGCTTCTTGCGCTCGAAGCGCAGGCCGGTTGCCGCTGAGACGGCGAAGTCCGGGTTCGTGTGGTTACTGACGCTGACCAAGGGCAGGAAGCTCGCCCTGAAAATCGCTTGCGCCGCGTTGTCGAACAGCGGCGCGCGGGCTTCGGCGCCCGCCGAGAGCGAGAGCCAGCGTTGATCGCCGATCGTCGTCGAGTAGCCGCGGGCGTCGGCGCCGAGTTGGAACGCGAGCCAGTTGGTGGCGAAGACGCTGCCGCCGAGTTGGACGTCCGTCCAGCCACGGCTGTCGGTCGCGGGTGTGTCGCTGTTCAAGTGGCCGGCCGAGATTTGGGCGCGGAACTCCGTTAGGCGGAGTGGGACGGCGACGAGCTCGGCGCCGACGGCTACGCCCGTCTCCCGCTGGTTCGGGAGTCCGCCGAACTCTACTTCGTCTGAGACGACCATCACGACGCCCGAGGCGGTCCATTGGATCTGCGCGGCTGCCGCCGCTGGCAGCGCGCACACGAGGCCGAGCGCCAGGACTACTCTCCTCGCGCTTCGCGCTCGTCGCATCGCTTGATGGGGGCGTTCCTGACTGACGGCGATGGCACGACTGCATTCCAGACTGGCCGTGATGCACGTCATGGTCCGACGCCCGCGGCGGGGGTGATGATCAGCGCGGTGATGGCGATGCGCTGTTCGTTCCGCCGCTCGATGTCGCCGTTCTTGGCGTCGCGCTCGGCCTTGCGCCGGGTGTTCTCGGCGATGTTCGCCGCGATCTCGTTGTGCTGGCGCCGCCAGACGAAGCCGCCGACGCCGACGGCGATTCCGCCGGCGGCCATGACGCCGGCGAGACCGCGGGCGCCGGTGCCGAGGTGGTTGTCGCCGACGGCTAGCGGGATGGCGAGCGCGGTGACGGCGATGCCGAGGCCCTTGGCGAGCTCAATGCTGGAGGCCGAGGCGGGATAGTGCTCCGGCAGCAAGTCGGCGGCGCCGAGTGATGGCAGCGTGTCTTCGAGCGGCGGGCGGTCGAGCGCGACGTCGAGAAAGAGGCGCGCCGAGTCGACGTTGTCGGTGAGGTGGCTCTGGCCACGAATCACGAGCTCATAGCGCCCGGCCGGCGCCACGTGGCCGTCCGCGAGCAGGCCGTCCCATTGGATCTCGCGCACGCCCTCGTTCTCCGACTCGAAGATCGGCGTGACGACTCCCTTCGCGTCGCGGAGCTCGGCGTGCAGCAGGCACGCGTGCGTCGACAGCAGGACGAACGTCATGCGCTCGGTGCGCGGATCAATGCGCGTCCGGACGATGGGGCGCACGGCGACCGCGAAGGTCCGTTGGCGCGCCTCGGCAAAGGCGGCGCGCTCGACCGTGGTAAAGGCTTGGGCGTCGAGATCGACGAACGGATCGCGCTCGATGGCGGCGCGAAAGTAGACGGAGGCCGAGTCGGACTGGCCGAGGATCGCGTGGGCGGCGCCCAAGTACTTGTAGGCCTCGACGCGCTGGGCGCTCGAGACCACGAATGGCGAGCTCGGTGAGATCACCTGGCGGAGGAGCACGAGCGCGCGCTCGACTTGGAGCTCCTCGTAGAGCTGAACGGCCTTCTTGAGGGTCTCGTCGGTGTTGCCTTGTGCCTGAACCAGAGCGGGCGTCGCGAGCGCGACTAGGACTGCGCAGGCGGCGGAGCTCACCCTCACGGTTTGGCGCCTGCGTCCTTCAGCGTGATCGTGCCCAGGTTGATCGTCTGGCCCGGCACGACGGTGAGCACCGTGTCGAACTCCTGGTAGCCCTGGCCGACGACGCGCAATGTGCGGTGACCCGGCGGGATTGGGGCGTCAATGACAACGCCGGTGCCGAGCTGGCGGCCATCGACGTAGAGGACGGCGTCGAGCGGGAGGACGCGGATGCGCATCTTGCCCGGCGTCGTATCGACTGGCGCGACGGCGGCCGCTGCAATGGAATCGGCCCGCCGGTGCGCTGCGCGCGCACGGCGCGATTGCGCATCGTCGCCGGCGCCCGGCGCGGGTTTGGTCGCGGCGGGCTGCGTGATCGCCGGCGGCGACGGAGGCGTGACGGGGGGAGTCGTCGCGACCGTCACCGGCGGCAGAGTAGGTTGGGATCGAGGGACAGCGTTGGCGCGAGTACGAAGGGCCATATACAGCACCAGCACGACGACGGTCGCGGCGGCGACGATGTAGCGGCGCTGGCGATTGCGGCGGGCGCGCTCGGTCGACCGCAGGAGCGCATCATGCGCGGCCACGATCCCCATGGTGTCGGCCAACGGCGGCAGCTTTTGCGTCGCGATCGAGCCGACCGAGCTGCCTTGCGCCAGCTCGCGCAGAACGGCCTCGCCCTCGGCGCGCTCCATCTCGGTGAGCGGAATCGCGTCAACGGCCACGAGCAGCTCCCGCGTCGTGCCGTAGCGCTGCGCGGGATCCTTCATGAGCATGCGCTTGAGCACGGCGACGAGCGGGGCCGGGACGTCCTTGCGGACGCCGGTGATGTCGGGGACGGGCGTGATCAAGTGGTGATTCATGATCGCCGCCAGCGTGTCCGCGTGGAACGGCACCGCGCCGGTGAGCATCTGAAACACGACGACGCCGAGCGAGTACTGGTCGCTCTGCGGACCGGCGACCTTGCCCGCGCACGCCTCGGGGCTCATGAAGTA
>DATHND010000049.1:0-4923 GCA_035486335.1 Solirubrobacteraceae bacterium | reverse complement strand
TCGAGCGGCGGCAGCCGTGGCGCCGCTCCGGCAAACGTCACCTCGATCGTCTGCGCGCCGAGGTGGCGCAGCTGCGCGAGCGTGCCCTCGTCGACGAGCCGTCCGCAACGGAGGATGCCGACGCGATCGCATAGCGCCTCGACCTCGCTGAGGATGTGTGATGAGAGGAAGATCGTCTGACCGCGCTCCTTCGCCTCCTGCACGGTCTCGCGAAACGCGACCTCCATCAGCGGGTCCAGTCCGCTCGTCGGCTCGTCGAGGATCAGCAGCTCCGCGCGGGTGGCGAACGCGGCGATCAGCTGGACCTTCTGGCGGTTGCCCTTCGACAAAGCGCGCACCTTCTTGTCGGCCTCGAGCTGGAAGCGCTCGATCAGCACGTCGCGGTAGGCGACGTCGGCGCCGCCGCGCAGCTTCGCCAGGAACGCGAACGTCTCAGCGCTCGTCAGCGCCGGCCACAAGAACGGCTCGCCGGCGACGTACGCGACGCGCCGGTGCGCCGCGACCGGGTCGCGCCAGGCGTCGATCCCGAACAGCTCCGCCCGCCCGGCGCTGGGGCGGTGCAGGCCGAGCAGCAGCCGGATCGTCGTTGTCTTGCCCGACCCGTTCGGCCCGAGGTAGCCGTACACCTCGCCCGGCGCGATCGCCAGCTCGAGCGCTTGCAGCGCGCGCGTCTGGCCGTAGCTCTTGGACAGCTCGTGCGTGCGGATCGCCGCGGGCTCCTCGCCGGTGGTCATGCCGCCCATCATTGGCGATCGCAGCCGCCGTGGCATCGTGCCCGCCCACCTGATCGCTGCGGATGACTACGCAGCCGGCGCGTGTCGGGCGGAGGCTGCGACGACGCGTGCGCTGGTCCCCCGACCGAGCCGCGTGCCCGCGGCGCGCCGTCCGTACCCGGCGTCGCGCGACTTGCGAACATGAGCCGATGCCCGAGCCGCATGTCCTCAGCGCCAAGCAGTACGAGCAGGAGCTCACGCGCCTGCAGACCGAGCTCGTGTACATGCAGGAGTGGATCGTCGCGCGCGGGCAACGGCTCGTCGTGCTGTTCGAGGGTCGCGACACGGCCGGCAAGGACGGCGTGATCAAGCGGATCACCGCATATCTGAACCCGCGCACCTGCCGTGTCGTGGCCGTCCCGACGCCGACCGAGCGCGAGCGCACGCAGTGGTACTTCCAGCGCTACGTAGCGCATCTGCCGAGCGCTGGCGAAATCGTCCTGTTCGACCGCAGCTGGTACAACCGCGCCGGCGTCGAGCACGTGATGGGCTTCTGCACGGAGGGCGAGTACGAGGAGTTCCTGCGCTTCTGTCCCGAGTTCGAGCAGGCGCTGCTGAACGACGGGATCGCGCTCGTCAAGTACTGGCTGTCGGTCAGCGACGAAGAGCAGGAGCGACGCTTCGAAAAACGCCTGTCGGACCCGCGCAAGCGCTGGAAGTTCAGCCCGACCGACCTGCAGGCACGCGCCCGCTGGGTCGACTACGCCGAGGCGAAGGATCGGATGTTCGCCTACACCGACACGCATACGAGCCCCTGGTACGTCGTCGAGGGCGACGACAAGCGGACCGCGCGGCTGAACCTGATCAGCCATCTGCTCTCGCTCGTGCCGTACGAGCGCCTCGACGCCGAGCAGCACGTCGAGCTGCCTCCGCGCCAGCAGCGCAAGTATCTGCGCCCGGCGAGGGCGACCGAGCGGCTCGTGCCAGCGCGCTACTCGGTCGAGGCCTGAGCGCCGTCGGGGACCGCGCCCCATCGTCCCGGCTGGGCGTTTTACGTAGAGCCGAGCAGCAGCGAGCGCGACCTGGCCTCGGCGCCTTTCGCCCGCGCCGACCACAGGCGCTCGGAGTCATCCGTCGCCCGGGTGCTGCGATGGCGCCGCGCCGATTTGCCGACGGCGAGCTGCCGCCGGGGAGCAACGACGTGCTGCTGGGGTCGATCGCCGGTGCCCGTTCTACGCAGACCGCGAGCAGTACGAGCGCTGGGGACGCCCGCGACTGCCAATCGCCACGACCGCCAGACCGGCTGAGGGCTCCTCGCTGTCACTGTCCGATGCGCACTTCGTGACGCACCCCGACAGCGCCGAGCGAGTCTGATCAGTGCTGGTCCGCGACCGGATCGAGTCGTTTACACGGACGTCGACGCCGCGCCGCGGGTCTAGCTTGTGAGCATGAGCGCTGAACTGCACGCACTCCCGTCGCTGACCGACGGTCCGGCCGAGGAATCGAGGGCGGGTGTCGTCAGCGTCGTGATCGCCGACGATCACGCGCTGGTGCGCCGGGGCCTGCGCGCGCTGCTCGAGCGCGAGCGGGAAGTTGCCGTCGTCGGCGAGGCCGATGCGCTGCCGGGCGCGCTCCGCAGCGTGCGCGAGCTGACCCCGGACGTCCTTGTGCTCGACATGCGCATGCGCGACGGATCAAGCGTCCTGGCGATCGGCGAGCTGCGCGAGCAGGCGCCCGACACGCGCGTCGTCGTCGTCACGGCCGAGGACAACCCGCTGTTCGCCGAGCACGCGCTCGCCGCGGGTGCGCTCGGGTTCGTGCAGAAGGAGCACGCCGACGTCGAGCTGCCCGCTGCGATTCGCTCTGTCGTCCGCGGCGAGCGCTACGTCAGCCCCCGCGTCGAGGCGAAGCTCGCGTCCTATCGCGCGATCCACGTCGACGATGCGCTCACCGCGCGCGAGCTCGAGGTGGTGCGGCTGATCGCGCTCGGGCACACGAGCGTCGAAGTCGCGCGGATCCTCGAGATCTCCCCGCGCACGGTCGAGTCCCACCGCGCGCGCGTGCAGGCGAAGCTCGCCCTCGGTACACGCGCCGAGCTCGTGCGCTACGCGCTACGGCACGGAATGCTCGTCCTCTGAGCGCGTCAGCACGTGCTCAGCGTGCTTGAATGGAGGGCACCACCCGTCGGTGACCTTCGAGCGCGACGCGCGCGGGCGCCGCTACCCGGGGGCCAGTCATTCCGATGGATCGATCGACTCAGGGAATCCTCGAGGTGGCTCGCAGCGTGCTCTCGGAGCTTGAGCTCGACGTCGTGCTCGATCGCGTCCTGCAGGCCGCGCAGGAGCTGACCGACGCACGCTACGCGGCGCTCGGCGTGCTGAACGACACGAAGACCGAGCTGGCGCAGTTCCTGACCCGCGGGATCGACGAGACGAGCCGCGCGTCGATCGACAGCCTGCCGCGCGGGCGCGGCGTCCTCGGCGCGTTGATCGAGGACCCGGCGCCGCTGCGGATCGCCGACGTCGGCCGGCATCCGCGCTCCTACGGCTTTCCGCAGGGTCACCCGCCGATGCGCTCGTTCCTCGGCGCGCCGATCCTGATCGAAGGCGTCCCATATGGCAACCTCTATCTGACCGAGAAGGAGGGTGGCAAAGAGTTCACCGACGCCGATGAGCAGGCGCTGACCGTGCTCGCCGACTTCGCCGCCGTCGCGGTCGATCACGCGCGGCGCTACACCGGCGCGCGCGAGCACCGCGACGAGTTGCAGCGGACGGTCGACGCGCTCGAGGCGACGACGCAGATCGCGCGTGCGGTCGGCGGCGAGACGGACCCGGACGTCGTGCTGCAGCTCGTCGCCAAGCGCGCTCGCGCGCTCGTCTCGGCACGTGTGCTGGTGATCGAGCTCGAGCGCGGCTCCGAGCTCGAGGTCGCCGCCGGCGCCGGCGAGGCCCCGGCCGAGCTCGTCGGGCGGCGCGTCCCGCTCGCCGACACCGTCGCGGCTCACGCGATGCGCACAAACCGCGTGCAGCGACTCGACGACGAGCTCAACCGCGCGCGCTTCGACGAGCACGGTCTCGGTCGGCTCGGGCTTGACGCGAGCGGCGGGATCGTCGTGCCGCTGTTCTTCCGCGGCCGCAGCCATGGCGTGCTGCTCGCGCTCGATCGGCTGGTGGACGGCCCGAGCTTCTCAGCCGACGACGAGCGCCTGCTCGAGTCGTTCGCGACGAGCGCCGCGACCGCGGTCGCGACTGCCGAGTCGGTCGCCGCCGAGCGCCAGCGTCACCGCCTCGCGGCGGCCGAGGGCGAGCGACAGCGCTGGGCGCGCGAGCTGCACGACGAGACACTGCAGAGCCTGTCCGCGCTGCGCTTCGGGCTGTCTGCGGCGCGCCGCTCGGATGAGAGCGAGGCGCTGCGCAGCGCGGTCGGGCAGGCCGTCGAGCAGATCGAGGAGACGATCGCGAACCTGCGCGCGCTGATCAGCGACCTGCGTCCGGCTGCGCTCGATGAGCTGGGGCTGAAGGCGGCGATCGAAGCGCTCGCCGAGCGCAGCGGCGAGCGGCACGGGGTCGAGGTCGACCTCAGCGTCGAGCTCGCCTACGAGCAGGGCTCGCAGCCGGCGCGGCTCTCGATCGAGCTCGAGACGGCGATCTACCGGATCGTGCAGGAGGCGCTGACGAACGCGAGCAAGCACGGGCAGGCCGACCGCGCGGTCGTCGAGATCCGCGAGGACACGACACACGTGCGCGTACTTGTGCGCGACAACGGCAAGGGCTTTGACGCGCAGTCGAAAGGCTCGGGGTTCGGGCTGCTCGGAATGCGCGAGCGCGCGTCGCTGCTCGGCGGCGAGCTGCTGGTCGAGTCGCCGAGCGCGGGCGGCACCGAGCTGCACGCGCGGATGCCGGTGCAGCGGAGCGTGGCGGAGGACGCAGCCGGCTCGACGCTCTCTTCCGGAACCGGCTAGCGCGCAACCGGCGTCCGCGCGCTCACTCGGCCGTCTCGCGTACTGCGCGCGAGCGGGCGAAGCACACAGCGTGAAAGCGCGGCCCGTCGAGCGAGTCCCAGCGCTCGGCGGCGCGCGAGCTGTGCATGGCCTCGCCGTCGACGATCACGACCAACGGCTCGTACATTCCGATTACCTCTTCACAGCGATCGCAGCGAAAGGCTCCGACGTTCATTCCCGCGACGCTACGTGCGCCGAGCGTCGGCCCCC
>DATHND010000048.1:0-13800 GCA_035486335.1 Solirubrobacteraceae bacterium | reverse complement strand
AGCGCCTTCTGGGCCGGGAGGCGCTCCCCGAGCATCGCCAGCTCGGTGGCCCTCGCCATCCCCACACGGGTCGGGACGAACAGCGAGGAGCCCCCGTCCGGGACGAGTCCGATGTTCACGAACGCGAGCAGGAAGTAGGAGCTCTCGGCGGCGAGGATCAAGTCGCAGCACAGCGCCAGCGAGCAGCCGATCCCGACGGCCGGTCCGTTGACGCTCGCGAGCACCGGCTTGGGCATCTCGCGGATCGCTTCCATGATCGGGTGGTAGCGCTCGGTCAGCGTCTTGTAGACGTCGGGCCGCCCATCGGGTGTCGTCTCGGTGCTGATGTCCTTCAGGTCGGCACCCGAGGAGAACGCGCGCCCGCCGCCGGTGATCACGACCGCGCGGATCGACTCGTCGGCGGCCGCGCCGCGCAGCGCCGCGAGCAGGTCGGCGCCGAACTGCGCGTTCCACGCGTTGAGCGCCTCCGGGCGGTTCAGCTCGATCGTCACCGCATCGCCGTCGCGGCGCGTGTTGACCGTCTGCAGTTGCTCGCTCGACTCGTCCATTCGCTCTCCTTCGGCGCGCGGGGTTCTGCGCGCGGCGGCGGCGCGGGCGCCGGCCGGCGCGCGTTGATCTTATGGTGTGTGGATGGAGCGCCCCGTGATCGGACTTTGCACCGCGCTCGAGCGAGCGCGCTGGAGCGTGTGGGATCAGCAGGCCGCGATGCTGCCGCGCAACTACGTCGAAGAGGTCAACTCCGCCGGCGGGCTCGCCGTGCTGCTGGCGCCCGACGCGCGGCTCGTCGCGGAGCCCGACGAAGCGCTCGCGTTGCTCGACGGCCTGCTGCTCGCCGGCGGCGCCGACATCGACCCGGCGAGCTACGGGCAGACGCCGCACGCCGAGACGCACGACTCCGTGCCCGAGCGCGACGCGTTCGAGATCGCGCTGACGCGCGCCGCGATCGAGCGCGACCTGCCGCTGCTCGGGATCTGCCGCGGGATGCAGCTGATCAACGTCGCGCTCGGCGGCACGCTCGAGCAGCACCTGCCCGAGCACTTCGGGCACGAGGAGCACCGCCGCGTGACCGGCTCGTTCGACGGCTCCGACCACGACGTCGAGGTGCTCGACGGAACGCTCGCTTCGTCGGTGATCGGCGGCGGGCGACACGCGACCAAGTCGCACCACCACCAGGGCGTGCAACGGATCGGCGAGGGCCTGCGCGTCGGCGCCCGCTCGGCGGTCGGCGACGACCTCGTAGAGGCGATCGAGCTGCCCGATCGCAGCTTCGTGCTCGGCGTGCAGTGGCATCCGGAGGCCGACCCGAGCAGTCCCGTGATCGACGGTTTTCTCGAGGCCGCTCGCGCGCACGCGCACGCGCGGCGGGTCGTCCCCTAGGCGCGCCGCGAGCGCCGCGGAGGCCTCCGAGCGCGCGCATATACTCGCGTCGGTGCGGCGCTCGACAGTCCTCAGAGCCACCGCCTGGGGAATCGTCGCCGCGGGCGTCGCGGCGCCGCTGCTGCGCAGACACACGAAGGCGCCGCCGCTGTTGATGCAGACGGTCGCGTTCGCGGCGCCCGCCGGGCTGTGCGTCGCCGCGCGGCGCACGCGCGCGCGCGACGTCGCCGCGTGCGGCCTGCAGATGTGGGCGTACGTCGCCGCGTACAAGACGCCGCACGATGACCCGCAGGCGCAGGAGCGGCGAACGCACTTCCGCTATCCGGTCGTCGCCGACCGCGTGCTCGGGTTCGGCGAGCTGCCTTCGGTGCGCCTGCAGCGCGCGCTCGCGCGCGTCGGCCCCGATGGGCCGGAATGGCGCGCGCTCGACCGCGCGCTCGTGTGGACGCATTGGGCCTGGTTCGCCGTCCCGCACGGCGCCGTCGCGTACGTGCTGCTGCGCCGCCCCGCGCGGTTCCCGCGCGCGGCGGCGTTGACGTACGCCGTGTTCGACGTCGGCGCGATGATCTATTGGGTGCTGCCGACGGCGCCTCCGTGGTACGCAGACGCCGGGTCGGCCGAACGCGAGGGCGTGATGGCCGGCCGGCCCGCCGCGGACGGCTCGCAGGCGGTGCGGCGGATGATGGCCGAGTACGGCGCGCATTTCTGGCGTGACCGCTGGGGCCCGCTCTACAGTGTCCTCGGAGGCAACCCTCTCGCTGCGATGCCCTCGCTTCACTTCGCGACATCCCTGATGGCGGCGCTTCTGCTGATGGAGGTCGGCCCGCTGGCCGGCGCGTTCGGCTCGGCCTACACGGTCGCGCTCGGCTTCGCGCTCGTCTACCTCGGCGAGCACTACGCCGTCGATCTGCTCGCCGGCGCGGCGCTGACCGGCGTCGTGCGGCGCGTGGCGCCGGCCGCGACGCCGCTCGCGCGCCGCCTCGCGCGTTCGGTCGCGGCGCTCGAGGCGATCGCGCACGAGGGAGCCGTGGCGGCGGCGTGAGCCGAGAGCTCAGCGAGCCGCCGATCCAGCGGGCCGTCCCGGCCGCGAGCGGCGGCGGCTCGCACGAGGAGGAGATGCCGCGCGTCGTGCTCACGCGCCGGCGCGCGATCGGCTTCGCGCTGTTCGTGCTGACGATCATCGCGTTCTTCTACTTCGTCCTGCCGAAGCTCTCGAACGTCGGCTCGACGGTCCACCGGATCGAGGGCGGCGACAGCTGGTGGATCGCGATCGGCGTCGTGCTCGAGCTGCTCTCGTTCGGCGGCTACGTCGTTTTGTTCCGCGCCGTGTTCGTCCGCCACCACGGACGGATCGGCTGGACCGAGAGCTACGAGATCACGATGGCCGGTCTCGCCGCGACGCGCCTGTTCGCGGCGGCCGGCGCCGGCGGCGTCGCGCTGACCGCGTGGGCGCTGCGGCGCTCGGGGATGGAGCGCCGGCTCGTCGCCTGCCGGATGGTCGCGTTCCTCGTGCTGCTGTACGTCGTCTACGCCGGCTCGCTGCTGATCGACGGGATCGGCCTCGGCGCGGGCCTGTTCCCGGGCGGCGGCGCGTTCGCGATCACGATCATCCCGGCGATCGTCGCGGCGCTGCTGTTCGTCGCCGCCGCGGCCGTCGCGACGCTGCCGGGTGACTTCGAGCGCCGCCTGCAGCGCCGCGCCGACGGCTCGGGACGCTTCGCGCACTGGCTCGCGCGCGCGGCGGCCGCTCCCGCGCTAGCCGCGAGCGGCGTGCGCACCGCGATCGGGCTGATCCGCTCGCGCGACCCGCGCTTGCTCGGCGCGGTCGCTTGGTGGGGCTTCGACATCAGCGTGCTGTGGGCGATGTTCCACGCGTTCGGCTCGGCGCCGCCGTTCACGGTGATCTGGATGGCGTACTTCGTCGGCACGCTCGGCAACCTGCTGCCGCTGCCCGGCGGGCTCGGCGGCGTCGAAGGCGGCATGATCGGCGCGTTCGCGGCGTTCGGCGTCGACTTCAACCTCGCCGTCCTCGCCGTGATCTCCTATCGTGGGATCTCGTTCTGGCTGCCGACGCTGCCCGGCGCGATCGCCTACTTCCAGCTGCGCCGCAAGGTCGCGCAGTGGCGCGACGAGCAGGACGGGACGCCGGCCTCCGACGGCCACGAGAGCGCGGTCGGGACCGCGGGGGCGCTTGGCGCTGGGTGACAGATCCCCAGCCTGTAGCTATACTTCACTTAGTGAAGTGTCGATTGGAGATGAGATGAGCGACGTCGAGAACGTGATCGTCATCGGCAGCGGGCCGGCCGGCTACACGGCCGCGCTGTACACCGCGCGCGCGAACCTCAACCCGCTCGTGTTCGAGGGCTTCGCCTGGGGTGGCCTGCTCCAGCAGACGACCGACGTCGAGAACTTCCCCGGCTTTCCCGACGGGATCATCGGTCCCGAGATCATGCAGAAGTTCCGCGACCAGGCCGAGCGCTTCGGCGCGCGACTGGAGACCGAGGACGTCGACCGCGTCGAGCTCGCGAGCGAGCCCGGCGGCTTGCACGAGGTGTGGGTCGGAGACAGCGTCTACCGCGCGCGGACGGTCGTGCTGGCGATGGGCGCCGAGCACAAGAAGCTCGCCGTCCCCGGCGAGGAGGAGCTGTCCGGTCGCGGCGTCAGCTACTGCGCGACGTGCGACGCGGCGTTCTTCAGCGGCGCCTCGACGCTGATCGTCGGCGGCGGCGACTCGGCGATGGAGGAGGCGATCTTCCTCTCGAAGTTCGCCTCGACGGTGACCGTCGTGCACCGGCGCGCCGACTTCCGCGCGTCGAAGATCATGCTCGAGCGCGCGCGTGCGCAGGAGAACATCGAGCTGCTGACGCCGTACGTCGTCGAGCAGTTCGTCGCCGGCGAGAACGGCGCGCTCGGCTACGCGAAGCTGAAGAACACGGAGACCGGCGAGCCGCGCGAGCTGCTCGTCTCGGGCGCGTTCATCGCCGTCGGCCACGAGCCGCAGTCGCGCATCGTCGCCGGGCAGGTCGAGCTCGACGAGAACGGCTACGTCAAAACCGACGGGAAGTCGACGCGCACGAATCGCCCCGGCGTGTTCGCCGCCGGCGACCTCGTCGACCACACCTACCGCCAGGCGATCACCGCCGCCGGCTCCGGCTGCGAGGCGGCGCTCGACGCCGAGTGGTACCTGCGCGACACGCCCGAGGTGCCGACGCCCGAGGGAATGCCCGAGGGCGACCTCGCCGAGGCGCAGTGGGCGGCTCCCGCCGTCGAGCCGGTCGACAGTCTGTAGACGGTCGATGGCCAAGCGTCGCAAGGACGCAGGGAGCGTGGCGTGCTAGGCACGCGAGCGACCGAGGACGCCGCGACGCGCCGGCCAGCGGGCGTCTAGAGCGTGCCCTCCAGCTCGAGGAGGAAACGCTTGCGCTCGAGGCCGCCGGCGTAGCCGCCGAGCGCGCCGCCGATCCGCAGGACGCGGTGGCATGGGACGACGATCGGGATCGGGTTGGCGCCGAGCGCGTTGCCGGCCGCGCGCGAGCCGCGCGGGCTGCCGGCCTCGGCCGCGACCTCGGTGTAGCTGAGCACGCCGCCGTACGGGATCGCCGAGGCGGCGCGCAGCACGCGCCGGCCGAACGGAGGAACGAGCGTCCAATCGAGCGTCAGCTCGAACTTGCGGCGAGCGCCGGCGAAGTACTCGTCGAGCTCGCGGCGGATCGGATCGAGCTGGCCGTCTGCCGCGACGATCCGCGGCGAGACGCGCAGCGCGAGACGCGCGAACACCTGATCGACGTCCTCCTCGGGGAACGCGAGCTTGACCAACCCGCGCCTCGTCGCCGCCAGCAGCAGCGGCCCGAACGGGGAGTCGAGTCGCGCGTAGCTGACGTCGGCGAGGCCTTCCGCGGCGATTCGCCGCTGCAGGCGCCGCGCCGCGTGCGCGGAGTCGTCGCTCGGCTGCGAGCGTCGCAACGCGCGCTCGACCGAGTCCGGCTTCTGTGCGATCCGATCGCTCATACCTCGACCACCTTTCTCAGCTTCGTCAGTCCCTCGTGCAGCGAGCGCCGCGCCGCGTCCTCCGAGCAGCCGATCGCGCTCGCGATCTCGCGGTGCGGCAAGTCGGCGACGTAGCGCAGCACGACGGCCGAGCGCTGTCGCGCCGGCAGCGCGCCGACCGCGCGCCATAGCTCCTCGTCGTGCGCGAGCGCCGGCGCGTGCGCGCCCGCAGTCGCGGCGCCGCACGGTTCGAGCGCCGCCACGTCGGCGACCGGCTGTGCGCGCCGCGCCCGCGCGCGATGCGCGTCGAGCGCCTTGCGATGCGCGATCGTCAGCACCCACGCGCGCCGGTCCGACCCCGGCGTAAGACGCGGGTACGCGCGCAGCGCCGCGATGAACGTCTCCTGGAAGCAATCCTCGGCGTCGATCGCGCCGAGCATCGACGCGAGATAGCGCCAGACGACGTCGCGCTCGGCGTCGAGGAAAGCCTGGAACGGGGGCGTCGCCGTTGTGCTCACGTACGTATAACGACGGCCGCGCGCAGAATGTGAGGTCGCCGTCTCAGGTCTCGACGTCGTAGTCGAAGAAGCCGGCGCCGCTGGCGCGTCCGAGTCGCCCCGCCTGCACGAGGCGCCGTAGCGCCGGCGCCGGGCGGTAGCGCTCCTCGCGGTACTCGCCGCACAGCGCCTGCAGCACGTCGAGCACGTGGTCGAGCCCGATCGTGTCGGCCCATGCGAGCGGGCCACGCGGATAGCTGAGCCCGAGCGTCATCCCCTTGTCGATGTCGTGCGCGCCGCCGACGCCCTCGCCGAGCGCGAACGCGCACTCGTTGATCACCTGGCAGACGATCCGCCCGAGCACGAGCCCCGGCGCGTCGCCGACCCACGCGACGTGCTTGCCGAGCGCGCCGAAGAAGCGCTCCGCGCGCGCCGCCGCGAGCGGCGAGGACCCCTCGTTGCGTGTCAACTCGACCAGGCGCGCGTCCGCGAACGGCGCGAGCACGTGAAAGCCGACCGCGCTGCCGGCCGGGTCGAGCGCGCCGAGCGAGCCCGTGCAGCAGAGCACGACGTGCGCGCCGCCGTGCACGAGCGGCTCGCCACGCCCGACGCGCGCTCGCTCGCCCACCGCGTCGGCGGTCGCCGGCGTCCGATCGCATTCGACGATGAGCGCCGGCAGCACGCCGCCGGTCGGGTCGTGCGGCGAGCGCACCTCGTAACCCGCCTGCGACGCCTCATGGCGAAGCTCCTCGGCGAGCACGCCGGAGCCGTCGATCACGACGACGCCCTCGCCGCCGCCCGGCGTCGAGCGCTCCGGCGCCGGCGCGTCCTGCTCGCGATGGCTCGCGCCGTCGCCGGTGTAGACGTAGTAGCCACGGCCCGTCTTGCGTCCGTGCAGGCCCGCCGCGACGTAGCGCGCGGCGATCGGCGACGGGCGCCAACGCGGCTCGCCGAAGCTCTGCTCGAAGAAGCTCTTGGAGATCTCGAAGCCGACGTCGACGCCGACGAGGTCCATCAGCTCGAACGGCCCCATCCGAAAGCCGCCCTGCACGCGGCAGATCCGGTCGATCGTCTGCACGTCGGCGATCCGCTCCTGCAACAGGCGCAGCGCCTCCAGCCCGAACGGGCGGTTGCAGCGGTTGACGAGGAAGCCCGGGCCGTCGCTCGCGTGGATCACGCGCTTGCCCATCGCGACGCCCGTCGCGTCGGCGAGCGCGAGCGCGCGCGCCGAGGATCGCGCGCCGGCGACGACCTCGAGCAGCGCCATCAGCGGCGCCGGGTTGAAGAAGTGCATGCCGACGACGCGCTCCGGGTGGCTCGCCGCCGGCGCGATCGCCGTGACGAGCAGCGACGACGTGTTGCTCGCCAGCACGCATTGCTCGCTGACGATCTCTGACAGCCGGCGATAGAGCTCGTGCTTGAGCTCTAGGCGCTCCGGCGCGGCCTCGATCACGAGCTCGCACGGCGCGAGCGCGTCGAGCTCGGCGACCGCCTCCAGGCTCGCGGCGGCGTCGCTCGCCTGCCGCTCGGTGAGGCGGCCCTTCGCCGCTTCTTTCGCAAGGCCGTCGCGCGCGCGCTCGAGCCCGCGCTCGAGCGCGTCCGGCGCCGGGTCGTGCAGCAGCGTACGCGCGCCCGACCGCGCGGCGAGCTGGGCGATGCCCGAGCCCATCGTGCCGGCGCCGAGCACGCCGATCACGCCGGCGCCGTCAGTCGTCTTTTGATCCATTCAAAGAACCTCCACGATCCGGGCCGGCTCGCGCGGGCGGTGGCGTTGGGCTAGGTCGGGACCATCGCGCTGATCCCGGTCTTCTCGCGGCCGATGATCAGTTTCTGGATCTGCGACGTTCCCTCGTACAGTGTCGTCACGCGCGCGTCGCGGTAGTAGCGCTCGACCGGGTGATCGTCGACGTAGCCGGCGCCGCCGTGCACCTGGATCGCGAGGTTCGCGCACTCGAGCGACGCCTCCGTCGCGTGCAGCTTCGCGATCGACGTCTCGAGCGTGTTCGGGCGACCGTTGTCCTTCAGCCAGCCGGCGCGCCAGACGAGCATCCGCGAGGCCTCCGTCTTGACGGTCATGTCGGCGATCATCGCCTGCACGAGCTGGAAGCTCGCGATCGGGCGGCCGAACTGTTCGCGCTCCTTCGCGTAGCTGACCGACTCCTCGACGCAGCCCCGGCAGATGCCGACGCAGCCGGCCGCGACCGAGTAGCGGCCCGAGTCGAGGTTCGACATCGCGACTTTGAAGCCCTGCCCTACCTCGCCGAGCACGTCGTCGTCGGAGACCTCGACGTCTTCGAGCGCGATCGACGCCGTGTCGGACGCGTGCAGCCCCATCTTGTGCTCGATCGTCTGCGGTTTGAAGCCCGGCTGGTCGGTGTCGACGATGAAGCACGCGACGCCCTTGTGCCCGAGCTCGGGGTCGGTCTGCGCGAAGATCAGCGCGACCTTCGCGTAGTTCGCCATCGAGATCCACATCTTCGCGCCGTTGATCACCCAGCCGCCGTCGGTCTTCTTCGCGCGCGTCTTCTGGTTCGCCGCGTCCGAGCCGGTGTCCGGCTCGGTCAGCCCGAAGCACCCGAGCCACTCGCCTGAGCACAGCTTCGGCAGGTACTTGTGCTTCTGCTCCTCCGTGCCCCACTTGAGGATGCCCGAGCAGACGAGCGAGGTCTGCACCGAGATGACCGTGCGGATCGCCGAGTCGCCGCGGCCGATCTCCTCGACGATCAGGCCGTATGAGACGTAGTCGAGGCCCGCGCCGCCGTACTCGGCCGGGACGATCGCGCCGAGGTAGCCCTGCGCGGCGACCTTGCGCACGAGCTCCACGTCGAAGTGGTGGTTGCGCGCGTTTTCGCGCGCCTGCAGCACGATCTCGTTGTCGGTGAACTCGCGCGCGGTGTCCTTGATCAGGCGCTGCTCGTCGCTCAGGTCGAAATCCACGTCATCCCTCCTCGGTTAGCTTTGGCGTCGCCCACGGCGCGGTCACGCGCCGCTCGATCTCCGCTGCGATCCCATCGATCGGAACGCGCTCCTGCGCGAGCGAGTCGCGGTCGCGCAGCGTCACCGTTCGGTCGGCGACGCTCTGATGATCGATCGTCAGACAGAACGGCGTGCCGATCTCATCCTGTCGGCGGTAGCGCTTGCCGATCGATCCACCGTCGTCGTACTCCGACTGGACGACCGCGCGCACAGCGCGATGCACCTCGTGCGCGAGCTCCGGCTGGCCTTCCTTGCGCAGCAGCGGCAGCACCGCGACCTTGACCGGCGCCAGGCGCGGATGCAGCCGCAGCAGCGTCCGCGTCTCGCCGGCGCCCTCGCCCTCGCCTATGACGACTTCCTCGTCGTAGGCGTCGACGAGAAACGCGAGCGTCGCGCGGTCGACGCCGGCGGCCGGCTCGATCACGTGCGGCACGTAGCGCTCGCCGCTCGCTTGGTCGAAGTACTCGAGCTTCTCGCCCGAGAACTCCGCGTGGCGCGTCAGGTCGAAGTCGCCGCGGTTGGCGATCCCCTCGAGCTCGCTCCATCGGGCTCCGCCGACGGAGTCGGTGGACGGGAACAGGTATTCGACGTCGCTCGTGCCCGAGGAATAGTGCGAGAGCTCCTCGGCGTCGTGCGCTCGCAGGCGTAGATGGTCGGGGCGGACGCCGAGGTTCGTGTACCACAGCTCGCGCTCCGCCAACCAGTGCTCGAACCAGCGCTCGGCGTCGGCCGGCGGCACGAAGAACTCCATCTCCATCTGCTCGAACTCGCGCGTGCGGAAGATGAAGTTGCCGGGCGTGATCTCGTTGCGAAACGACTTGCCGACCTGCGCGATCCCGAACGGCGGCTTCTTGCGCGCGAACTGCAGCACGTTCTTGAAGTTGACGAAGATCCCCTGCGCCGTCTCCGGGCGCAGGTATGCGACCGAGCCCGACTCCTTGACCGGCCCGACGGTCGTCTCGAACATCAGGTTGAAGTCGCGCGCGTCGGTCAGCTCGCACTCCTCCGCCTCGCCCGGGTGCTTCGACGGTTTGCGCCCGCACTGAAGCTCCGCCAGGTGGTCGGCGCGGAAGCGCTGGCCGCATGTCTTGCAGTCGACCAACGGGTCGGTGAACCCTTCGAGGTGCCCCGACGCCTCCCACACGCGCGGGTGCTGCA
Organism: Solirubrobacteraceae bacterium; assembly: GCA_035486335.1. Taxonomy (GTDB): domain Bacteria; phylum Actinomycetota; class Thermoleophilia; order Solirubrobacterales; family Solirubrobacteraceae; genus Palsa-744. The sequence continues at coordinate 3,805 of DATHND010000048.1, read as the reverse complement.
AGATCGCCGAGTCGATCGCGACGATGTCGTCGCGCTCGGTGATCATCGCGCGCCACCACTCGTTCTTGACGTTCTGCTTCAGCAGCACGCCGTAGTGGCCGAAGTCGTACGTCGAGCCGACGCCGCCGTAGATCTCCGAGGAGGGGAAGACGAAGCCGCGGCGCTTGCACAGCGCCACGATCTTGTCCATCGTCACGACGTCGTCGGTCGGCGGCGGCGCGCTCATCGGAGGTCGTGATCGCTCATCGGGGCTCGTGATGCTAGTTAACATCCGCCGCCGTGGCGCGAATCTTGATCGTCGGCGGCGGATGTCCCGGCCGGCGTCTCGCCGAGCTGATCGTCGAGCGGGGCCATGCGGTGCGCATCACGACGCGCAGCGAGCGCCGGCGCGCCGCGATCGAGGCGAGCGGGGCGGAGTGCTGGATCGGCACGCCCGATCGGCTCGCGACGATGCGCGGCGCGCTCGAGAACGTCACGATCGCCTGCTGGCTGCTCGCCGGCGCGCACGGTGAGCACGAGCAGCTGCGCGCACTGCACGGCTCGCGCCTGGAGTACTTCCTCACGCAGGCGATCGACACGACCGTGCGCGGGTTCGTCTACGACGCGACGCCGCGGCCACTTGCGACAGCCGGCGGCGACGCGTTGGGTGGCGGCGGCGACATGGCGGGTCGCGGTGATGCGGCGGACGACGAAGGCGTCGCGCCGCCGCTGCTCGCCGAAGGCGCCGAGATCGTGCGCCGGCTGACCGCGCTCAACGCGATTCCGGCCGCCGTGCTCGGCGACGACGATGCGTCGTTCGCGTCGGACGCGTGGGTCGAGCGGGCTGCCTGTGCGATCGACGCGCTGCTCGCCGGTCGCGCCTGACGCGCGTCGAGCGCCGCGCACGAACTGTCAAGCTCCGCGCGCGTGCGACCGATGAGGACGCACGATGACGGGCGCGCGTCCCCGATACGGACTGGCCGTCTCCGCGCTCGGCGCGATCGCCGTCGTCATCGGCGTGTTTCTGCCCTGGTATGGAGTCAGCTTCACGACGAACGGCATCGCGACGGCGCAGCACATCGGCGATCAGGTCGCGGCGCAGTACGGCAACGCCGCGATGCAGTCGGCGATCGCCTCGATGCACGCCAACCTGAGTGGCCTCGCCGGCCATGAATTCACATCGCTCAGCGCGCACCAGGCCCTCACGACGATGAACGTCGTCCTGCTGATCCTCGCCGGGCTCGGGTGCGCGATCGCGCTGCTCGCGCTCGCCGGGCCTGTCGCGGCCTCGTCGGATGCGAACCGCCTGCCGCTCGCGGTGCTCGGCTTCATCGCCGGCGTGTGCATCATCTTTCGCATGGTCGATCCGCCGACGCCCGAAGGCGGCTTCCTCGTGCTGTCGCTGCGCGAGGGCGCGTGGTTCGCGCTGCTCGGCTCGATCGCGATGATTCTCGGCGCGCTCTGGCCGACGCGGTCGGCCGCCGTGGGCGCGACGCCCGAGAGCTCGCAGGCCATCTGGACGCAGCTGTCAGGCTGGACGCCCGAGAGCTGAGCGTCGTCCGCGCGTCGTCATGCGCCGTCGGGGCACGTCGGTCGTGGAGCCGCGCGCGGCAGCTGTGGAGCACACGCGTCCGCTATTCTGAGAGGCAATCTCTCTAAAGCCGATCAGATTTCATCAGAGGTAGTGGATTGGCTCGATCGCATGCGGTCCGGCGACGGCTGCCCGTCGAGAAAGGAACACACAAATGACGCTGCAACTTGGCGACGTGGCCCCCGACTTCGAGGCCGACACGACCGAGGGCCAGATCAAATTCCACGATTGGATCGGCGACTCGTGGGCCGTCCTGTTCTCGCACCCGAAGGACTTCACGCCGGTCTGCACGACCGAGCTCGGCTACATGGCGAACGCCAAGCCCGAGTTCGACCGCCGCGGAGTCAAGATCATCGGCCTGTCGGTCGACGCGCTCGGCAAGCACGAGGAGTGGGCGAAGGACATCGAGGAGACGCAGGGCGCCGCCCCGAACTACCCGATCATCAGCGACAGCGACTTCAACGTGTCGAAGCTCTACGGCATGCTGCCGGCTGACACGTCGGGCGACTCGGGCGCGCGCACGCCGGCCGACAACCAGACCGTCCGCAACGTGTTCGTGATCGGCCCCGACAAGAAGGTCAAGCTGATCCTCGTCTATCCGATGACGACCGGGCGCAACTTCGACGAGGTGCTGCGCGTGATCGACTCGCTGCAGCTGACCGCCAAGCACAAGGTCGCGACGCCGGTCAACTGGAAAGAGGGCGAGAAGGTGATCATCGCTGGGTCGGTCTCCAACGACGAAGCAAAAGAGCAGTACCCGGACGGTTGGGAGGAGCCCCGCCCGTACATCCGGATCGTGCCGCAGCCGAGCTAGCGGGTCGGGCGCCCGGCCGGGTGGCGGTCGGGCGCGGTGCGGTGTCAGCAGATCGTGTTCCCGATAGCGATCGTATATACGCCGTATCTACGATTGCTATCGGCGCTTCTTGAGCGAGAAACGGCCCTCCGGGCCGCCGCCCTCCCGCAGGCGCTCGCTCAGGTTCTCGATGATCCGGAACGTCGCGCCCCAGATCATCTGCCCGTCGAGCACGTACGCGTCGGTCTCGAACGTGATCCCGCGGCGCTCCAAGCGTGTGCGCGTCCGGCTGCGGCCGAGCTCGGCGAGCGGCAGCTCGAGCACGGCGTCGACCTCGCGCGGCGACAGGCGCCAGCGCTGCCCCGGCTCGATCAGGCCGACGAACGGGTGGATCTCATAGCCGGTCGCGAACGTCGAGATCGCCGGCAGCTCGCCGATCAGCTCGACGGCCGTCGGCGCCAGGCCGATCTCCTCGTCGGCCTCGCGCAGCGCCGTCGCGGCGAGGTCCGGGTCCTCGCGATCCTTGCGCCCGCCGGGGAACGAAATCTCGCCGGCGTGGCGGCGCAGGTCGGCGCGCCGACGCGTCAGCACGACGTGCGGCTGCTCGCCGTTCGCGGGGACGAACAGCGGCACGAGCACGGCCGCGAGCGTCTGCCCGCCGGGCGTCGGTGTCGCGCTGTCGGGCGCCGAGGTCACGCTCGCGCTCGACTCGGCTTGTCGGCGCGCGTGCGTCGGGGGCTCGTCGTCGCGGCCGTCAGGCGGCCATGTGGACGCGCTCGACGCGCTCCATGAACATGACCTCGCCTTCGAGCGCGCGGTGGACGGGGCACTTCGTTGCGATCGCGCGCAGGCGCTCGACCTGCTCCTCGGGGAGATCGTCGGGCAGGCGCGTGACGAGCTCGAACTTCGTCGGGCAGCCGCGTTCGGCGGCGCTGTACTCGACGTCGACTTCGACGTGCCCGATGTCCCAGCCCTTGCGCGCGGCGTACATCTCCATCGTGATCGCCGTGCACGACGCGAGGCTGACGGCGAGCAGCTCCTGCGGGCTGGGGCCGGCGTCCTGGCCGCCGGCATCGACGGGCTCGTCGACGGTCAGCTCGTGATCGCGCATGTCGACGGTGTGACGAAGGCCTCCACCGTCGCGGCGCGCGGTCGCTTTCATCCTCTTCAGCCCGACCGATCCACCCATTTCGCTCCTTTCGAGAACTCCTGCTTACATCATAGTGCGCGGCCGGCCTACGAAAGCGGATTGAACAGCAGGCCGGTCAGCAGCTTGGGGAAGAAGTACGTCGACTTCGGTGGCATGTTCTCACCCGCGGCGGCGACGTCGCGAACCTGCGCGATCGGCGTCGGGCGCATCACGAACGCGGCGTCGTACTCGCCCGAGCGCACAAAGCGCACCGCCTCGTCCGTGTCGCGCGCGTAGAACAGCCCGTTGAAGT
>DATHND010000047.1:0-25061 GCA_035486335.1 Solirubrobacteraceae bacterium | reverse complement strand
CTGACCACGACCTGGTCGACCAAGCCGGCGCTTCAGCTCGTGGCGCCCCGGGAACCGCCCCGCCCCCCTCCATGTCGACCCCCGCCGCGTCCACGGCCGATCAACGCTGCCACTTGACAGACGCCCCTCCATATGAGCCAGGATCGCGCGATTCCGTGAGACACGATCTCTACGGATGGGAGGGCGGCGTTGCCAGAACGCTTGTTCACGATGGCATACAGGCGGCCTGGCTTTGCGGAACCCCTGGCTTCGGAGCGGCATGGCCTTAGCAAATCCGTCGCAAAAGATGGCGAGCAAGGTGACGGGAATAGGCCGTGCACCCTTCCGCCCGACTATAATCGTATATACTAGTATCTACCCATGAAGGTCGTTAAGGTCCGTCGCGTCGGCAACAGCAACGTCATTTCGATCCCACGGGAGTTCGAGGCAAACGGCTACGCCCCAGGCTCCTCCGTACTCGTCGAGGAGCTTCCGGGCGGCGATCTGCGGATCGTGTCCACCGAGAAGGTCCGTGAGCGCATCCGGGACATCGGAGGACGTCTAGTTGCAGAGCACGGCGAGGCGCTTGAGATTCTCGCCAACCACGATCCTGACGCTCTCCAGCGATAGGTCGGCACCATGGTTGAGGGTCAGTCCGGCGAGTTTGCGCCGGTCTATCTCACGCTGGCAGACGTCCTTGAGCTGCACGCGCTGATCATCGGAGCGACCGCCGCAGAGGCGGCCGACCAGCTACGTAACCGCGCTGGCTTGGAGAGCGCGATCGCAAGGCCGGAAACGTATGCCCACTACCAGGACGCAGACCTGGCGCTCCAGGCGGCCGTCCTTGCGCATGGGATCGCCGAGGGCCAGTACTTCATCGACGGCAACAAGCGCACGGCGCTGATCGCGATGCTCGTCTTCCTCGAGATCAACGGCTCGCGTATCGAAGCCTCGGACCCCGAACTAGCCGACTGGATCCTCGGCTTCAGCAGTGGCGCGACACCCGAGGCAGTCGCCGCGCTCGTGGCATCTTCGATGCGAAGCATCGGATAGCTCGGGCCGGACAGGGCGACGACAGCTTGGGTCGCGCGCGGAAAGCGATCCTACCCGCGGGTCTCGCGAGCCGCTTGGCGGGAGATACCGAGCGCGATCCCGATTTCCCCCCACGACCGACAGTTGGCGCGGGCGCGTGCAACTAGCTCGCGAACGCGAGCCTCGCCGGCGCGCACGGCATCTACGGCCTCTGCGAGCGTACGCAGGTCGGTCGTGTCATCCATTGCCACGCTGGACGGATCGAGCTCCTCGGCGAGCTTCGCCGCTCGCTGGATCTCCTCTTCGGTGTGCATGGTCTTCGCTCCGCTCGTCGGTGGGGAAGGTATTGGGGGCGGGCACGCATTGCGTGGACGACCACGGGATCGTCGGTGTCGATGCCCAGCACGCCGATCTCGAGCAGGTCACCGTCGCGGGCCGGACGTGTGTGTGCCGCCCTCTAACCGAACCGGCAGTGCCCAAGGTCGTGCCGCGCTCGCGGCTAATGGGGGTCTGCGTGGCGGTAGCGGTTGACGGCCACGACGGTCCATATTGCCTCGACCACGCCAAACGGCCATGTTCCGGCCAGGAATCCGTAGGCGCTCGACAGGGCGCACCCGCAGGCGAAGGCGAAGATATAGCGACGGTGCCGTCGCTCCAAGGCATACATGCACACCATGAAGGTCACGGCCGCCGCGCCGAAGACCGTAAGCATTGCTGCTCAGTCTGACGCTTGGAGGCCGAGGGCAGCACTCCTGCTCGACCGCGACGGCTTCCGCGAATCGCGCAGTGCGATTGGCGAATACATCATCAAAGTGGCGCGTCTGCGCTTCTCCTCCAAACGGCCGCTACGGGATCGCGACGCGCTGATGAACGTCGCGCCAGCGTCGGTCGAACGTCCACACCGCGTCGGCGTCGATCATCTCGGCGACAACGAGCGCGATCGCGTCAGGCAGGCTGAGGCCCCGGTGCTGGACCTTCAGCGCTGCGGCGTCGTCGGCGATCGAGGCGCTTACAGGAATCGTCTCGCAACCGTCTGCGAAGTCTCTGGCGGCCGTTAGCACCTTGCCGCCCACGCGGGCAGGGCCGACGAGGATCTCCGCCCTCGTCGTGGCGGCGAGCACGAGCTCATCGGCGCTTGCCCCGGCGAGCGCTTTCGCCGCGGCAGCGTGGTGCGCGTCATCGGCCGAGAGCGCGGCGATCGCGACGCTCGCGTCGAGAACGATCAGTCGCGCCACTGGGCGCGGAGCTCATCGAGGTAGCCGGAGGGGTAGGCGGAGCTGTCGAGCTTGCCCATCGCCGCGAGCAGCCGCGCGCGCCGCTGGGCGCGTTCCTGCTGATCCGCGGGCGCGCCGAGCAACTCATGACGGACCGCCGTCCGAATTAGCTCGGCCTCGCTGGTGCCGCGCTCCTTCGCCGCCTGCTTGATCCCCTGATGAAGCTCGTCAGGCAAGTAGATCGTCGTCTTGACCACAGGATGGAATGTACCATACATAACATATGGCACTGATTAGCCCCGCGTCGGGACCCCGGAGAACGACCGTCGACGAGCCGTAACGTTGGAGATCGGCGGTGGCCGTTTCGCCGTGTGTTGCGGACTTCGGTGGTCGCGGCGTCGCAATCGCCCCACAGCGGGACCTCAATCCCACCGCAAATCCCTCGCAGCCGTGTGAGCTTCCATCACGACCGCGACTCCAACCGCCTAACGGGCGGACTCGCTGGTCGTCGTGTCCAACCGGCCCGGCTCGCCGGCCGTCGCGTCGAGCGAGGCGGGCGCGTAGGCCGTCGCGTCGAGCGGGTCGAGCAGAACGTCCGGCGATTCTGCGGAGGCTCGCTTGCGCGCGTCCTTCTTCGCCTGCTTGTCCACGCGCCGCTCGCGGAGTCGGTTTTCACGCATGATCTTCGCCATCGTCGTCTTCTTCTTGCTGCTCGACGCCATGTCTGTCCATCCCTTGTTGTGAGTTACGAGCCCGTGCGCAAGCGAACGATCGAATGAACTCGACCCCTGTCACCCGACTTCGGCGTCACATGAGGGTCTGTGCGTTCGGCGAGCGAGCGACCGGTGCCACGCGCGATCCGGCGCGATGGCTGCCGCTCGACGCTAGCAGCAGCTCTCGGTCGGCCTCGGCGGTCTCGACCGCGCACCGACCCCGGCGAACGTCCGACTGGACTTGCAAGCCGCGAGCAATCAGGATGATCATCGCATGAGCGGCGCAGAGATCGGCCTGGCACTCTCGGTGTTCCTCGCGTGCGCGGTCGAGGCCGTCGAGGCGCTGACGATCGTGCTCGCCGTCGGGACGACGCGCAGCTGGCCCTCGGCGATCGGCGGCGTCGCGGCCGCGACGCTCGTGCTCGCCGCGCTCGTGATCGCGCTCGGTCCCGCGCTCACCACGTTGCCGATCGGCGTGCTACGCGTGCTCGTCGGCGGGCTGCTGTTGATCTTCGGGTTGCAGTGGCTGCGCAAGGCGATCCTGCGGCGCGCGGGGTTGAAGGCCAAGCACGACGAGCTCGCGGCGTACGCGGAGGAGGCCGAGCTCGCGCGCGAGGCCGGCGGGCGGCGAGCCGGCTTCGACGGCTACTCGTTCACGCTCGCGTGCAAAGGCGTCCTGCTCGAGGGCCTCGAGGTCGTGTTCATCGTGCTGACGTTCGGCGCCAACCAGCACCGCGTCGGGCTCGCCGCCGCCGCCGCCGGCGCCGCCGTCCTGTTCGTCGTGATCGCCGGCGCGGCCGCACGCGCGCCGCTGGCGAACGTGCCCGAGAACACGATCAAGTTCGCCGTCGGCGTGATGCTCAGCTCGTTCGGGATGTTCTGGGGCGCCGAGGGCGCGGGCGCGCGCTGGCCGGGCGGCGACGCCGCGCTGCTCGCGATCGTGCCCGGCGTTCTGCTCGCGGCGCTCGCGATGGCCTGGGCGGTCGAGCGGGGCGCACGCGCGCCGGGCGCGACGCAGCCGACGCGGGCGCGCGCATGAGATACGCAAGGGCGTTCCTGCTCGGCGCGTGGGAGTTCGTCGTCGGCGACGACTGGCGCACCGCGGTCGGCGTCGCGCTCACGCTCGCGCTGACGGCGCTCGTCGCCGACACGTCGATCGCCGCCTGGTGGGTCACGCCGCTCGCCGTGCTCGGACTGCTCGCGCTGTCGATCCGGCGCGCAGCGCGGCGCGCCCTGCGCCGCTGAGCGGCTACGCGGCGTCTCGCCGCTCGCTCGCGACGCGCCGCTGCCCGCGCACGCGCTCCTCGCCCGCCACGCCTTCGTGCGGCTCGCGGTGCGGCTGGCCGGCGTCGCCGGGCGTCTCCGCGCCGGCCGTCGTCACGCGGTTGCGCCCGCCGCGCTTGGCGCGGTACAGCGCCTCGTCGGCGGCCTTGAACAGCGACTCGTACTCGACGCGCTCGCCGCTCGCCGCGCTGACGCCGATCGAGACGGTCACCGCGACGCCGGCCGGGCGTGCGTCCTCAACCGCGCTACGCAGCCGCTCGGCGACGTCGCGCCCGGCGTCGACGTCGAGGCCGGGCAGCACGACGAGGAACTCCTCGCCGCCGAGACGGTAGACGAGGTCGAACGAGTGCAGCCGCTTGCGCAGCTCGTACGCCATGTCGTGCAACGCCGCGTCGCCGCGGTCGTGACCGTGCTCGTCGTTGATCGTCTTGAAGTTGTCGAGATCGCACAGCAGCAGGCAGACCGGCTGCTGCGTCAGGCGCGCTTGGTGGCTGAGCTCGGCGAAGCGCGGGATCAGCGCGTTGCGGTTGAACAGGCCCGTCAGCGGGTCGATCATCGCCTCGCCGCGGTGGTGCAGCTCGGCGGCCTGCAGCGCCCAGACGATCGAGACGATGCCGGCGAGCAGCGCGAGCGTCGCGACGAGCGGCGCCGGGTCTTCGACCGTCCACCGCGGGTGGCTCGCGAACGTCGCGGCGAGCGCGATCGCGATCGTCAGGCCGAGCGCGGCGATCACGACGCGTGGACGAAAGCGCGCCGCGACCATCGCCGTCGGTAGCACGATCCACGGCAGCGCGACGCTGCGCGGGCCGCCGCTGAGCCCGACGCCGACGCCGATCAGCAGCATCGTGATCACGATCGCGCACGCGCTGACGCGCTCCGGATGCGCGCTCTTGCGGATCCGCAGCTCGACGACGACAAAGTTCAGCAGCGCCAGCGCAAACAGCGCGAGCGGCCACCGGCCGACCCACGGCGCGGCGAGCGCCAGCGCGAGCCCGACCGCGCCAGAGCCGACGAAGCGAATCGTGCGCACGCGATCGTGCGCGTCGACGACGCGCGCGCGGTCGAGCTCGGTTGGGCAAAGCCAGGAGCCCCGTTTCATGTGGGCGCTTCGGCCGCGTTCGCACGCGGCTTTAGCGCGTCGGCCCGAATCGCAGACATCCGTCCCCAAAAGGTCCAAGTAGCGGAATTTTGCGAGCAGCCGGCATCGACCGCGCTCGCGCCCGGCGGCGCCTCGAGGACGCTTCGACGGCCGCCCGCGCCAACGCTCCGACGGCCGCTCGCGAGACGCGCGAGCGCCTCTCGTACGCTTAGCGCATGTACGTCTCGACGCCGCCGACGATCGGCGAGATCATCGTCGATCGCGCCGGCGAGGAGATGGCGCTCAACGATCGCCACCTGAACCCGCAGATGGGCCGGATCCTGCGCACGCTCGGCTTCGACAAGTCGTGGCGCGGCGGCGACGGCGCGCACCTGATCGACGAGCGCGGCGAGCGCTACCTCGACCTGTTCGGCGGCTACGGCGTGTTCGCGATCGGGCGCAACCACCCCGACGCGATCGCCGCCGTGCACGAGACGTTGGCGGCGCAGACCGGCAACCTGCCGCAGCTCGGCGTGACGCTGCTCAGCGGCGTGCTCGCCGAGCAACTGCTCGCGCGCGCGCCGGCGAGCGTCGGCGCGATGGTCCCGGCGAACAGCGGCACCGAGGCCGTCGAGGCGGCGATCAAGATCGCACGCGCCGCGACCGGCCGGCCACGGATCCTCTACGCCGAGCACGCCTTCCATGGACTGACGCTCGGCTCGCTGTCGATCAACGGCGACGCGATCTTCCGCGACGGCTTCGGCCCGCTGCTGGCCGACTGCGCGCCGGTCGGCTTCGGCGATCTCGATGCGCTCGAGCGCGAGCTGCAGCGCGGCGACGTCGCCGCGTTCATCGTCGAGCCGGTGCAAGGCAAGGGCGTCAACCTGCCCGACGCCGACTACCTTCCACGCGCGCAGGCGCTGTGCCGCGCGGCCGGCGCGCTGTTCGTCTGCGACGAGGTGCAGACCGGCGTCGGGCGCACGGGTCGCTTTCTCGCGCTCGAGCATTGGGGCCTCGAACCCGACATCGTCTGCATGGCGAAGGCGCTGTCCGGCGGCCTCGTGCCGATCGGCGCCGTGCTCGTCTCGCGCGCGGCGTTCGAGCGCGTGTTCGACGGGATGGAGCGCGCCGTGCGCCACGGCTCGACGTTCGGCGGCAACGACCTCGCCGCGGCCGCCGCGCTGGCGACGCTGCGCGTGCTCGACAACGAGCGGCTCGTCGCGCGCGCCGAGCGGCTCGGCGCGCTGCTGCTCGAGTTGACGCGCCCGCTCGTCGATCGCTACGACGTCGTGCGCGACGTGCGCGGGCTCGGGCTGATCTGGGCGATCGAGTTCGGGCCGCCGTCCGGACGCGTCGGGCGTGCGCTGTGGGAGACGGTCGAGCGCCGCCAGGCCGGGCTGTTCTCGCAGCTGATCACCGTTCCCCTGTTCCACGAGCACCGCATCCTCTGCCAGGTCGCCGGCCACCGCATGAACACGATCAAGGCGCTGCCGGCGCTCGTCGTCGAGGAGGACGAGATCCGCCGCTTCGCGGCGGCGCTGGAGCAGACGGTCGCGGCCGCCGAGCGCTATCCGGCCGCCCTCGCGCGCTTCGGTGCGCGCACCGGTCTCAGGGCCGCGCGCGTACGCCGCTAGCCTTACGCGGCCGTGCTCGTCACCAGAGATGACATCCGCAACGTCGCGATCGTCGCGCACGTCGACCACGGCAAGACGACGCTCGTCGACGCGATGCTGTGGCAGTCGGGCGCGTTCCGCGAGGGCCAGGACGTCGCCACGCGCGTGCTCGACTCGATGGACCTCGAGCGCGAGAAGGGCATCACGATCCTCGCGAAGAACACGTCGCTGCGCTACCGCAACGTCAAGCTCAACATCATCGACACGCCCGGCCACGCCGACTTCGGAGGAGAGGTGGAGCGCGGGCTGACGATGGTCGACGGCGTGCTGCTGCTCGTCGACGCCTCCGAGGGGCCGCTGCCGCAGACGCGCTTCGTCCTGCGCAAGGCGCTCGAGGCGAAGCTGCCGGTGATCCTCGTCGTCAACAAGGTCGATCGCCCCGACGCGCGCGTCGCCGAGGTGATCGACGAGGTCTACGAGCTGTTCCTCGACCTCGACGCCGACGAGCAGCAGATCGACTTCCCGATCGTCTACTGCAACGCGAAGGCCGGGCAGGCGTCGCTCTCATACGATCCGCAAAAGAGGACGCTCGACTCTCCCGACCTCGCGCCGTTGCTCGACCTGCTGCTCGAGCGCATCCCGGCGCCGACATACGAGGAGCAGATGCCGCTGCAAGCGCTCGTCACGAACCTCGACGCCTCGCCGTACGTCGGTCGCCTGGCGATCTGCCGCGTCTGGAACGGGACGATCCGCAAGGGCCAGCAGATCGCGTGGTGCCGCGCCGACGGCTCGATCCGCAAGGCGACCGTCGCCGAGCTGTACGTCACCGACGCGCTGCGCCGCGTCGATGCGGCCGAGGCCGGGCCGGGCGAGATCATCGCCGTCGCCGGGATCGCCGAGGTGACGATCGGCGAGACGCTCGCCGACCCGAGCGATTCGCGCCCGCTGCCCGTGATCACCGTCGACGAGCCGGCGATGTCGATCACGATCGGCGTCAACACCGCGCCGCTCGCCGGCAAAGACGGCGACAAGCTGACCGCGCGCCAGATCGAGGCGCGCCTGCAGCAGGAGCTCGTCGGCAACGTCTCGCTGCGCGTGCGCCCGACCGCGCGCCCGGACACGTTCGAGGTCCAGGGGCGCGGCGAGCTGCAGCTCGCGGTGCTCGTCGAAATGATGCGCCGCGAGGGCTTCGAGCTGACCGTCGGACAGCCGCACGTGCTCGAGCGCGAGATCGACGGCAAGCGCTCGGAGCCCGTCGAGCGCCTGTCGGTCGACGTGCCCGAGGAGCACGTCGGGACCGTCACGCAGCTGCTCGCCGCGCGCAAGGGTCGGATGGAGCACATGACCAACCACGGCACGGGGTGGGTGCGAATGGACTACCTCGTCCCCGCGCGCGGGCTGATCGGCTTTCGCACCGAGTTCCTCACCGAGACGCGCGGCACCGGCATCATGCACCACGTGTTCGAGCGCTGGGAGCCGTGGGCGGGGGAGCTGCTGACGCGCACCACCGGCGCGCTCGTCGCCGATCGCTCGGGCTCGACCGTCAGCTACTCGCTGATGACGCTGCAGGAGCGCGGCACGCTGTTCGTCGGCCCGGGCGAGGAGGTCTACGAAGGGATGATCGTCGGCGAGAACGCGCGCTCGGAGGACCTCGACGTGAACCCCGTCAAAGAGAAGCACCTGACGAACATGCGCTCCTCGACGTCCGACGTGCTCGTGCGGCTCGACGCGCACCGCAAGCTGACGCTCGACGAAGCGCTCGAGTTCGTCCGCGACGACGAGGCCGTCGAGACGACGCCCCAATCGGTGCGCATGCGCAAGGTCGTGCTCTCGAAGGTCGACCGCCTGAAGACGGCCAGGCAAGCGCGCAAATGAGCCTCGCGCCCGGCGCCGGGGGTGCGGGGGCCGGAGCCGGCGGGGCGGACGCCGGGGCCGGAATGGAGCGACAGGCGCGCGAGATCCGCCTGCACGGCCTCGTCAAGTCGTTCAACGGCCCGCACGGCCCGATCGAGGCCGTGGCCGGCGTCGAGCTCGAGATCGCCGTCGGCGAGACCGTCGCGCTGCTCGGGCCCAACGGCGCCGGCAAGTCGACGACGATCGACATGCTGCTCGGCTTGCTCGAGCCCGACGCCGGCGGCGTCTCCGTGTTCGGTCGCTCGCCGTCCGACGCCGTCGCCGCGGGCGCCGTCGGCGCGATGCTGCAGACCGGCTCGCTGATCCGCGACCTGACCGTGCGCGAGCTCATCAGCATGATGGCCGCGCTGTATCCCGAGCCGCTCGCCGTCGACGAGGTGCTCGAGCTGACCGGCACGAGCGAGTTCGCGGCGCAGCGCACGCAGAAGCTCTCCGGCGGGCAGACCCAACGCGTGCGCGCCGCCGTTGCGCTCGTCTCGAACCCCGAGCTGCTCGTGCTCGACGAGCCGACCGTCGCGCTCGACGTCGAGGGCCGCAACGCGTTCTGGCGCGTGATGCGCGAGTTCGCCGCGCGCGGCAAGACGATTTTGTTCGCGACGCACTACCTCGAGGAGGCCGACGCGTACGCCGACCGCGCCGTGCTGATCGCGCACGGGCGGATCGTCGCCGACGGCCCGACGAACGAGATCAAGGCGATGGTCGGCTCGCGCACGATTCGCGCGACGCTCCCCGGCGCCGATCTCGACGCGCTCGCCGCACTACCCGGCGTGGGCGGCGTCGAGCGCCGCGGCGAGGCGGTCGTGCTGACGTGCTCGGACTCCGACGACGCGATTCGCGCGCTGCTCGCCGCATATCCGCACGCGCGCGACATCGAGATCAACGCCGCCGGCCTCGAGCAGGCGTTCCTCGCGCTGACCGGCGACGACGCGGACGGCTCGCCGGGCGCCCCAGCCGGAGCCGCGCCCGGCGCCGCGTCGACCGCGGGACGCTCGGCGTGAGCGGCGCGCTCACATACACACGCTACGAGCTGCTGCGCACGTTTCGCAACCGCCGCTTCTTCCTGCTCTCGCTCGGCTTCCCGCTGGTCCTCTACTTCGTGATCGCCGGGCCCAACCGCAACGTCCACAACATCTCCGGCAGCGGCGTGTCGCTGCCGCTGTACTTCATGGTCGGCCTCGCCTCGTTCGGCACGATGAGCGCGATGCTCTCCTCCGGCGCGCGGATCGCCGCCGAGCGCGCCGTCGGCTGGAACCGCCAGCTGCGGATCAGCCCGCTCTCGCCGCGCGCGTACTTCCGCGCGAAGGTGATCACCGCGTACGCGGTGGCGCTGCTCAGCATCGCCGTGCTGTACCTCGCCGGCGCCTCGCTCGGCGTCAGCCTGCCGGCGGGCGACTGGCTGCAGATGACCGGCTTGATGCTCGTCGGGCTGATCCCATTCGCCGCGCTCGGCATCACGCTCGGCCACATGCTGACGCCCGACTCGATCGGCCCGGCGATGGGCGGCGGCGTCTCGCTGTTCGCGCTGCTTGGCGGCACGTGGTTCCCGCTCGGCAATCACGGCTTCCTGCACGATCTCGCGCAGTACATCCCGTCGTACTGGCTCGTGCAGGCGAGCCACGTCGCGCTCGGCGGCAAGGCGTGGACGGGTATGGCGTGGGTTGTGATCGCCGCCTGGACCGCCGTCTTCAGCGCGCTCGCCGTGCGCGCCTATCGCCGCGACACCGGCCGCGTCTAAGCGCGCGCTGCGCTGCGCCACCCGATCTGTGAACACATGTGAAGGCCGGCGTGCGCCGGCGCGACACGCCGCGCGTCGAGGCATTAGGGTACGCGCCGATGAATCGACCAACGAGAGCATTTACGAGTCTCGCGCTTGCGCTCTGCCTTGCCCTGACGCCGCTCGTCGCGGTCGCGAGCGCAGTCGAAGGCGCGATCGTCTACAGGCACGAGAGCGAAGCCGAATTCAGCCAGCAGATCGCCGCCAAGAAGATCAAAAGCGCGGTCATCAACAAGCGCCTGCGCACGGTGCGCGTTACGTTGACCGACGGCACGCACGTCCTCGCCCGTTACCCCGCGCACCAGGAGCCGCAGACCCTCGAACGCCTGAAAGCCGCCGGCATCCCCGTCGGCGTGCTCGGCAAAGCGACCGCCGAAAAAGAAGCAAAAGCGAAAAAACCGGTCCACCACAAACTTCGCTACATCGCCGCCGGCGTCGTGATCGTGCTGATCGTGGTCGTCGGCGGAGTGCTCTTGATCAACCGCCGCCGCCAACAAGACTAGGGCTTCGCCCTCGGCGGGCGAGCGGCGGAGCCGGAGGACTCGGCTAGTACATCGGGCGGCGCTTCACGCGGGCACTGCGCGGGGCGGGCCCGTGTTCGAGCGTGTGGATCACGGTCTTGACGTCGCGCGCGAGGATCTCGACCATGTCGCGCGAGAAGTTCTCCTTGACGACCATCCGCAGGACGGTGATGTGCTCGGCGTTCGGCGGCAGCGTGTACGCCGGAACGATCCAGCCGCGTGCGCGCAGCAACTGCGAGAGCAGCGTCAGGTCGAGCTTCTCGGGATCGCTGGCGCGGACGACGACGGTTGGATAGCGCGAGCCGTCGTTGAGCAGCTCGAGCTGGTCGAAGGCGCCGAGCTTGTGCGCGAGCGCCTGCGCGTTCGACAGCACGTTCGCGACGATCGCGCGGTAGCCCTCGTGGCCGAGCCGCAAGAACGCGAAGTACTGGAGGATCACCTGGCTCGATGGTCGCGAGAAGTTCAGCGAATAGTTCGGCATGTCGCCGCCGAGGTAGTTGATGTGGAAGACCAGCTCCTCCGGCAGGTCGCTCGCCTCGCGGAAGACGACCGTGCCCATACCGGGGTAGACGAGGCCGAACTTGTGGTTTGAGACGTTGATCGAGCGAACGCGCTGCAAGCGGAAGTCCCAGGCCAGGTCGGGCTCTGAGAACGGCGTGATGAAGCCGCCGCTGGCGGCGTCGATGTGCAGCGGGATACGCCAGCCACGTTCGGCCTCGACGCGCGTGAGCAGCGCGTCGAGCGAGGCGAGATCGTCCATCCCGCCGGTGAACGTCGACCCGTGCAGCGCCGCGACGCCGATCGTGCGCTCGTCGAGCAACGGCTCGACCTGCTCGGCGCCGATCGTGTAGCGCCCGTCCTCCATCGGCACGACGCGCGCCTGCACCTCGAAGTAGCGCGCGAACTTCTCCCAGCACGTGTGCACGTCGGCGCCCATCACGACGTTCGGCTGATCCGTCGGCTCGCCGGCGGCTTCGCGGCGGCGCTGCCATGAGCGCTTGTGCGCGAGCATCGCGAGCATGATCGCCTCGGAGGAGCCGACCGTCGCGGCGCCGGTCGCGCCCGAGCCGGCCGGCGCGTGGAACAGGCGCGCGATCATCGCGACGACGCGCCGATGGATCACCTCCGACTGCGGGTACTCGTCCTGGTCGATCAGGTTCTTCGCGAGCGTCTCCGCCGCCAGCAGGTCGGCCTGCGGCTCCATCCAGCTGGTCACGAACGACGCGAGGTTGAGCGCCGGGTTGCCGTCGAGGTTGAGCTCGTCGTGAACGAGCTGGTACGCGGCGTTCGCGCTCACCCCTTGCGCCGGCAGGCGGTACTTCGGGATGTCGTGCGAGAAGGAGCGCGACGCGTACGTCGCGTGGACCGTGTCGTCGGAGTCGAGGTCGACTTCGCGCATCGGTCAGCCCTCCGCTCCCTCGGTCGCGACCTCCGGTCGGCCGGCGCGACGCGTTCCGGGCGGCGTCGCGCTCGGCTCGTCCGAGCTCTGCGGCTGCGCGGGCAGCACCGTCCCCTCGATGTTGACGCGCGGCAGCGCGCGGCCCAGCCAGCCCGGCAGCGACCACGTGCGCTCGCCGATCAGGTGCAGGACGGCCGGCAACAGCAGGCAGCGCACGACGAGCGCGTCGAGGAACACGGCGCTCGCGAGGCTCAGGCCGAACTCCTTGATCACGCGGTCTTCGCCGAGCATGAACGAGAGGAACACGCACACCATGATCGCCGCCGCGGCCGTCACGACGCGGCCGGTCAGCGCGAGCCCTTCGGCGACCGAGCGCGAGTTTTCGCGCGTATGCGCCCAGCGCTCGTGGATGCGCGAGACGAGGAACACCTCGTAGTCCATCGACAGCCCGAACACGATCGCGAACAGCATCACCGGGATGAACGACTCGATCGGCCCGCCGCTGACGCCGAACAGGCTCCCGAGCCAGCCCCACTGGAAGATCGCGACGATCACGCCCAGCGACGCGCCGATGCTCAGCAGGTTCATCACCGCCGCCTGCAGCGGGATCACGAGCGAGCGGAAAACGATCAGCAGCAGCAGCGCCGAGAGCAGCACGACGACGCCGATGAACAGCGGCAGCTTCTGCCCGAGCGTGCTCGCGAAGTCAACCGCGCCGGCCGTCACGCCGCCGACGTAGACCGTCATGCCCGTGCTCGCCGCGACCGGTGGGACGGCGACTTTGCGCAGATGTTCGACGAGCTGCATCGTCGCGAGCGCCTGCGGCGAGGAGTGCGGGTACACGCTGATCGTCGCGACGTCGCCCGCCGGGTTGAGCTTCGGCGGCGCCACCGCGGCGACGTCAGGGCTCGACGCGATCGCCGTGCGCAGGCGCTCGAGGGGAGCGCCGCCGGGCGGGCGCACGACTTCGCCGGGCAGCGGGCCAGTCGACGGGTGCGCGGCTTCACCGGGCAGCGCGCCGCTTGCGATCGCTTCGCGGTGTGGGCCCGGCACCTTCGCGACGACGAGCAGCGGGCCGTTGAAGCCCTGGCCAAAGCCCTGCGCGAGCAGCTCGTACGCCTTGTGCGTGGTCTGCTGGCCGGGGTCGTTCGCGGCGTCGCTCGAGCCGAGGCGCAGCGCCGTCGCCGGCGCCGCGATCAGCAGCATCGTCGCCGCCGAGACAATCGCGATCGTGCGTGGGCGGCGCTCGACGAACATGCTCCAGCGCAGCCACGCGCCGCCGCCCGCCGCCGTGGGCGTGGCTACGCCGCTGCTCGCCGGCGCGCCCTCGGCGGCGGTTGCCTTCGCCGCGCGACGGCGCGCGCGACGGCTCGGTCGCGCCAGGCGCGCGCCGGCGACCGTCAGCAGCGCCGGCAGCAGCGTCAGCGAGGCGAGCATCACGAGCAGCACGCCGATCGACGCGGAGATCGCGACGCCGTAGAGGAAGTCGACGCCGAGCAGCATCATCCCGAGCAGCGCGATCACGACCGTGCAGCCCGCGAACAGGACCGCGCGCCCGGCCGTGTCCATCGCCCGCACGACTGACTCGCGCGCGTCGCCGAACGTCGGCCCGGGCGTGATGTACGCCTCGCGGAAGCGCGTGAGGACGAACAGCGCGTAGTCGATCCCGACGCCGAGGCCGATCATCGCCGCGAGCTCGGACGAGAAGTTCGGCGTGTCGACGACGTGCGTGAACAGCGCGATCACGCCGAGGCCGCTGCCGAGCCCGAACAGCGCGGTCACGATCGGCAGCCCCATCGCGATCAGCGAGCCGAACGTCAGCAGCAGCACGACGATCGCCGCGAGCAGCCCGACGGCGGTCGAGATCCCGAAGCCGGCCTGCTCGGTCGCCTCGATCGCCTGACCGCCGAGCTCGACCTGGAGGCCCGGCCGCGTGGCGGCGCGCGCGACGCTGACGACGCGTTCGGGCGCCGACTTCGGCAGGTTGTTCGCCTTCTCGTCGAACACGACCGTCGCGAACGCGATCTTGCGGTCGGCCGAGATCGACTTACCCGCGCTCGCGCCGCCGTACGGGCTGATCACGCTCGCGACGTGCGGCAGCTTCGCGACCTTCGCGAACGTCGCGCTCATTCGCGCGCGCACGGCCGGTTCGCTGACGCTGCCGGAGCTGACGCGGTAGACGATCGTGTCGCGATCGCCGGCCTGCGCCGGGAAGCTGCTCGCCAGCAGGTTGGACGCGCGCTGCGCGTCGGAGTTGGGCAGCGTGAAGTTGTTCGAGTACGACGTGCCGGCCGACTGCGCGAGCACGTTGATCACGAGCAGCAGCGCGATCCAGCCGACGATCACGTACCGGCGGTGGGTTGTCGAGAAGCGGGCGAGCTTCAGCAAGGCGAGTCCTCCAGGAGAGCGGGGGCCGCGGGAGGCCCGGGGGGCAGGGGGTGGCCGTCCAGAGGAACGACGGGGTCCGATCGACTGTAGCGCCCCGCACGCGCGAAGCAATCGGGGATCTCCCTTACGGCGACGCCGCTCGAGGAGCCCGGCGCGCGACCTGCTGCAATGGCGGCGGCGCGCGTCCGCGCGCCGTGAGCGGCCGAGGAGGCGAGCGACGATCGTGGATCAGGTACGTGAGTTCGATGTGATCGTGCTGGGCGCCGGTCCGGCGGGCGAGGTCTGCGCGGGACGGCTCGCACGAGCTGGCCTCGCAGTCGCGCTCGTCGAGCGCGAGCTGGTCGGCGGGGAGTGCTCGTTCTACGCATGCATGCCTTCGAAGGCGCTGCTGCGGCCCGCGCAAGCGCTCGCCGAGACGCGCCGGGTCGCCGGGGCCGCCCAGGCGGCGACCGGCTCGCTCGACGTCGCCGCCGCGCTCGCTCGGCGCGACGAGATCGTTCATCGTCTCGACGACGCGTCTCACCTGCCGTGGATCGAGGAACGCGGCATCACGTTGATCCGCGGCCACGGCGAGCTCGATGGCGTACGGCGCATGCGCGTCGACGGGCAGCTGCTGCGCGCGCGACGCGCCGTCGTGCTCGCGCCTGGCAGCGGCCCGGCGATGCCGCCGATCCGCGGGCTGCGCGAGGCCGAGCCGTGGACGAGCCGCGAGGCGACGACCGCGAAAGCGATCCCCAAGTCGCTGCTCGTGCTCGGCGGCGGCGTCGTCGCGGTCGAGTTGGCGCAGGCGTACGCATCGCTCGGCGCTCGCGTGAGCGTCATCGAGGCGCTCGATCGGCTGATCTCGCGCGAGGAGGAGTTCGCCTCCGAGCTCGTCGCCGACGCGCTGCGGGCAGGCGGCGTCGAGGTCGTGCTCGGCGCGAAGGCCGTCGCGGTCGAGCGCGGCCGCGCCGGCGTGACGATGCTGCTCGAGGGCGGACGCTCGCTGACCGGCGATCAGCTGCTCGTCGCGGTCGGCCGCGAGCCGCGCACCGAGCGCCTCGGGCTCGAGTCGCTTGGGATCGAGGCGAGCGGCTTCGTCGAGGTCGACGACACGCTGCGCGTGCCCGGTCACGAGTGGCTGTACGTGCTCGGCGACGCCAACGGCCGCGTGCTGCTGACGCACATGGGCAAGTACCAGGCGCGCCTCGCCGCCGATCGGATCCTCGGGCGCGAGGCGACGCTGCGCTCCGACGGCGCGCTGTCTCCGCGCGTGATGTTCACCGAGCCGCAGGTCGCCGCCGTCGGGCACACGCTCGCGGGCGCGCGCGCCGCCGGCTTGAACGTGCGCGCCGTCGACCAGCCGATCACGGTCGCCGGCGAAACCTTCGTCGGTCACGGAGCGCCGGGGATGGCGCGCGTCGTCGTCGACGTCGATCGCGCCGTGCTCGTCGGCGCGACGTTCGCCGGCGTCGACGTCGGCGAGTGGCTGCAGGCGGCCACGATCGCGGTGATCGGCGAGGTGCCGGTCGCGCGGCTCGTGCACGCCGTCCCGGCGTTCCCGACGCGCAGCGAGGTCTGGCTCGGGTTGATCGAACGGGCGATCGGCTAGCTTTCGCCGCTGCCGCGAGGAAGTCACATGCGCGGAAGGCGACGACGAAGGACGTTCTGTGCAGGTCGATGAGCTGAAGAGCCGGATCGCGGCGTTCCCGCTGTGGTACTACCGCTTCGAGTTCGACGGCGGCGTGAGCACGCCGGTGCCCGACTCGAGCGTCGTCAATCGCCAGCGCCAGCGGCGCGCGTACTTCTTCGAGCCACTGCTCGAGTTGTGCGGCGGAACGCTCGCCGGCCGCCGCGTGCTCGACCTCGGCTGCAGCGCCGGCTGGTGGTCGCTGCAGGCGTACGAGGCCAGCGCCGACTTCGTGCTCGGGCTGGATGCGCAGCAGATGCACGTCGAACAGGCGAATCTCGTGTTCGAGGCGAGCGGCGCCGAGCCAAACCGCTACCGCTTCGAGACCGCCAACGTGTTCGAGCACGCGCTCGCCGAGCGCTTCGACGTCGTGCTGTGCCTCGGGCTGCTCGACCGTGTCGCCAGACCCGTCGAGCTGTTCGAGCTGATCGCTCGCACCGGTGCCGAGCTGATCGTGCTCGACACCGAGATCTCTCGCGCGCGCGAGAGCGTGTTCGAGCTCGACTCGCTGTACGACGGCGCGAAGGCTGTCGATCACCGGATCGTGCTGATCCCCTCGCGCGCCGCCGTCGCCGAGCTGGCCGAGCAGTTCGGCTACGAGACGGCGCCGCTCGCGCAGACGATGACCGACTACACCGGCCTCAGCGACTATCGCCGCCAGCGCCGCCTCGCGTTCATCTGCTCTCGCGGCGTCTCGCTCGACGGCGCGCGCCGCGAGACGCGCGCGCCGTTGCCGTGGTGGGTGACCGCGCTCGGCGCCGGCCGCGCGGCCGCGCGGCGCGGTCGCTGAGCATTTCGGTCGATGGGCGCGCCCGGCGCCGGCGCCCGCCGCTGAGCGGACGCGCGGACGGGTTATGCTGGCGGCGCGCGGCGGCCGCCGGCGAGGATCGACACGAGGAGGAATGCGAGATGGCCAAGACCCCGCAGGTCGGCGAGCCGGCCCCCGATTTCGAGCTGCCCGGCACCGACGGCCCGTTCCGTCTGTCCGATCACCGCGGCGAGCGCGTCGTGCTGCTGTTCTACCCGGGCGACAACACGATGGTCTGCACCAAACAGTTCTGCTCGTACCGTGACCGGCCGGACGAGTTCGCTGCTTTGGGTGCGACGGTCGTTGGCGTTTCAGCGCAGGACGTGGCCTCGCATCAGGGCTTCATCGACAAGAACAATCTGACTGTGCCGCTCCTGGCCGACGTGGACGGGGCGGTAGCGCGTGCCTACAGCGCGCACGGACGGATGGGCACCAAGCGAGCCGTGATCGTCGTCGACGAACAGGGGATCGTGCGTCATCGCTACGACCACCTCTTGGGACTTGACTACCAGTCTGTGGCCGAGCTCAAGGCGACCTTGGACGCGCTGCCGGCTCCTGCCGCTGGATGAGACTTCGCCCAATAATCGCTGGCGATCCGT
The DNA here is from genome assembly GCA_035486335.1 of Solirubrobacteraceae bacterium. Taxonomy (GTDB): domain Bacteria; phylum Actinomycetota; class Thermoleophilia; order Solirubrobacterales; family Solirubrobacteraceae; genus Palsa-744. The sequence continues at coordinate 7,076 of DATHND010000047.1, read as the reverse complement.
CGAGCGCCTTCGCACTTCGAGTCCCTATCCCGGAGTAGTAGGAATTAGCTTGGATGAGCCAAATACGGTCGAATTGCCACCGGCTCGCCAGTTCTCGCGCCAGTCTTGGTAGATTCAGCACGTGGCGCAGTGCTGGCCCGCTCGCCGATCTACGCAGTGCCTCCGAGCGCCAAACGGCCCGTCGGGCGCTAGCGAAGACCTGATGAGCTGGAAGTTCGCGCCGGCTATCTCAGCGAGGTCGAGCGTGGCAATCGCAGCCTGCGCTGGAAGACCCTCCTGGCTGTGCTGAGCGCCTGCGGCGCGAGCCTGCACGATCTCGCCGACGCGCTCGAACGCCAGCGCTAGGCGAACCGCGCCCACCGCGCGTCCTGAGTGGAGCAGCGGCTGACCACCCGGGACGCGCCGCAGCGACAGCCTCACCCTCCAGCGCTTGGCGCCGCTGAGACCGCCGCTACTCGGCCGCTTCAACAGCGGCAGCGAAGTCGACGAGCGAGACGCCGAGTGCACTCGCGATGCTCCGCACCGTGTCCCAGCCGGGCGTCGTCTGCACCAACTCGACTCGGGCAAGTGAGCTGATCGTGATGTCGGCTTTGAAGGCCAGCGCTTCGCGCGTTACGCCGTGTTCCTCGCGAAGCTGGCGCACGGCAACGCCGAGCGCCGGGTCGAGCCGGGGAGAGCGTGCCACCGATGCACCATCGCATAGAACATATGGCCGAGTCCATGTATTCAAGTCCACCGCATTGACGCCATCGCATCAAGTACATATGCTCGCCTACGTTTGATGCCCGAGCCGCTTATCGGCTGTGCTCTCGAGCGGCGTCCTCCGCTCCGACGCGCGCCGTTCCAGATGTGACCGACAAATTTGTGCATCGCAATCCATCCAGATAATCGGCAATTTATGGCGCATTTTGCGGAAACGGCTAATCCTGATAACTCACATACCGGTAATCATGCCGCCGCGTTGAGCGGGCGAACATCTCTCGTCGTCCAGCTCGGTGAATCACAAAGAACCTGGGGGAGCAGCCGGCGGGTGTAACACCCGCACTAGTGCGAGCAGCAACCTGACCGGCTGCGTTCGGGCGGCGGGCGGGAGTCACGCAAAACATCAGTGTTCCAGCCCACCGAGACCAACCATGCGGAAATCTCCCAGAGAGCGCGAAAGGAAACGACTTCAATGAACGGAGCGCGACGACTGACGGTCTCCTTGCTGTGCTGTGTAGCGGGCCTGGTGGTGCCGCCGGCGACCACACTCGGCGCAAGCTCGTCTCCTGAGGGCTCCTCCCATTCAGCGTCAGCAGTCGGCACTTACTCTCCGCTCGGAGCTCCGCTCGTCGTCCCCGGCTCGCCGACCGAAGGCGAACAGCTCCAGGCCGGAGAAGAAGCCTCGCGGACAACCCCCGAAGCTGCGCAGCTGCGTGAAGATTCCGAGAGCGCTTACGAGGACCTCAGTGTTCAAGCCGGGAAGGCCCTGACCGCCAGCACCGACCCGGGTCTCGTCAAAGACACCGTGGGCGGACCGCCGGCTCTGCCGGAAGGGGAGCGAATCGTCGGCTTTCCGACGGACTTCGCGATGTCCGTGAACGGAGAGGACGGCAGCCGCGAAGTCCGCGAAACCCTCGAGCCAGTAGCGCTGGAAGTCGCGCCTGGCCGTCACGTCCCGATCGACCTGAACCTCTCGGAAGTCAACGGTACCTTCGAGCCCAAGAGCGCGCTCGCGCCCGTCCGCATCCCCAAGCACTTGGGCGAAGGCGCGGCGCTCTCAGAAGCCGGCGTGTCCTTGACGCCCACCGACGAATACGGCTCGCCGCTTCCCGGCGAAGGGACACTCGACGGCGCGAGCGTCTTCTACGCAGACAGCGAAGACCCGGGCGCGGGGGTTCTCGACCTCGACACCCTCGTGAAGCCCTCGACCTTTGGCCTGATGATCGAGACGAGCCTACGCAGCCAACGCTCGCCCTCGCACCTGTTCTTCAAGGTCGGCCTGCCAGCGGGGGCGGCCCTGAAGCAGGACGCGCCCGGCGCAGGGCCGGTCGACGTCGTGCAGGGCGCCAGGAAGTTGGCGGTGATCTTGGCCCCAAGCGCGCACGACGCCGCCGGGACTCCGGTTCCCGTGAGCATGACCGCCACGGGGGACACGCTCGTCCTTCAGGTCGATCACCCGGCGGGCGCGTACGCCTACCCGATCATTGTGGATCCCCGCTACGAATACTACGCAAGCGAATTCACCTGGGACAAACAGGTGAACAAAAGCGGCTCCCACGCGACGAACTGGCACTTCGAACACGAAGGCAGCCTGTTCACGGGGGCCGAAGGCGCGCAGGGCTGGACGATCCAGGTCGCAAGCAACCACGGCGAACGTGAACGCGGCTGGATGGCCTACACGACGCAGGGCCTCTCGCACATCTGGGACTTCGCCTCCGAAACGGCCCAGCGCGAGGCCGGGACGCATGTCGAAAGTCGCGTCGAGCTCGACAGCAAAGGCGGCGTCGAAAGCGAACACGCCCTGTCGAGCGAAGTCAGCGAACCAGCGGTCAACATTCCGCCGTACTGCCGCATGGGCGAAAAATGCCTGACGACCCCGCAGGACAACAACTCGGCAACCTACGTCGCGCTCGCATCCGGCGCGGGCACGGGCAAAGCGGGAGAAGACATCCTCCACAGCGCCGAAGTCGCCGTGCAGCAGGAAGTGAACCCGGAAGTGAGCTTCGACACGACCGACGCGACGGTCAACGGGCACCCCAACGCACTCTATGGCACGAAAAACTGGCTCGGACCCCATTCCAACGCTCTCGTCAAGTTCACCGCAGCCGACAAAGGCATCGGCATCGAAGCGTGGAGCAGCGAACACACCAACGCGACCGCCGGTTGGGAACACCTGGGCGAAAAGTCGCTGCTGAGCGAAGGCTTGTGCACCGGGGGTATCCAGTGCCCGTCCGAAGACACCGAATACATCGGCTACTCCGCCTCGCTCCCCGACGGGGAACCGTCGCTTGGCCTAGATGCGTGGAACGCGATGTATGACTCTCATGTGAAGGAAAACGAGGCCGAAGGCTCGCGACGCCACGTCGTCAGAGTGGACAGCACGCCACCGGGCAAACTTGCGATCACGGGCCTGCCGGGCGGCAACGAAATCTCCGCGGGCGGGGAATACCACCTGACCGTCGAAGCGACCGACGGGTCCGCCACGACGCCGGGCTCGGGGGTCAAATCGATCGCGCTGCTGATCGACGGCAAGGAAGTCGGTACTCCGTCGGGCTCCTGCGAAGTCGCGAAAGGGCCATGCACCGCTCACGCCGAATTCACGATCTCCGGGAGTAGCTACGCCACCGGAAAGCACACCATATTGGTCGTCGCGACCGACAACGCCGGCGACGTCTCAACGCCCGGTGGCGAAACCATCTTCAGCGTCAATCCCGGAGCATCCGAGCGGCTTGGCCCCGGCTCCTTGAACCTCGCATCCGGTCAGTTCAGCCTGGGCGCAACCGATGTGGCTCTGGGCGGCGGGTTGACCGTGGCGCGTACCTACGCCTCGCGCGCCCTCGGCGCCGCCGGCCTGGCCGGTCCGTTCGGGGCACAGTGGGGCCTGAGTCTCGGGGGCCAGGAGGCGCTTGTTCAGCAGCCCAACGAAAGCATGGTCCTGACGACCGCCTCGGGAGCGCAGACGACCTTCGCGGGCAGCAGGAAAAGCGGCTTTGAATCACCGAAAGGAGACGCCAACCTGACGCTCTCCTTCGAAGAACCCGAAGGGACGAAGCAGTACGTGCTGAAGGACGCCGCGACCGCGACGAGCACGACCTTCCGAATGCCGGCCGGCGGTACAGGCGAAGTCTGGACGCCAAGCATCACAAAGGGCGCGGCCCCGACCGATACGGTCACCTACTCCGACGAAACTACGACCGTCGAAGGTGCTCAGATCACGCGACCGACGGAGGCGCTTGCGCCGATCCCTACCGGCGTGACGTGTCCATCGAACCCGAAAGAACTCAAACCCGGCTGCCAAGCGCTGGAGTTCGTCTACGCAACCGAAAAAACCGCCAAAGGCGAAAGCGAGAGCGAATGGGCCAATACACCGGCCGCCTGAAGGAAATCGTCTTCATCGCCTACAGCCCGGCGAGCAAAGCGATGGCGGAAATACCCGTGGCGCACTACGAATACGACAAGCTCGGGAGGCTACGGGACGAGTGGGACCCGCGGGTGACGCCAGCTCCGCTGAAGACGATCTACGGCTATGACGCAGAAGGTCACGTGACGGCGTTGACGCCTCCCGGACAGGAGACCTGGGCCTTCATCTACGGCACGGCGGGTACTGACTCAAACCTCGGGCGTATCGTCAAGGTGTTCCGGGCACCGGCTGCCGAAACGCGGTGGGGTGGCAGTGCGCCCGTTCTGAAAACGCAGCCCAAAATCTCCGGAACGTCCTTTGTAGGAGACCGCCTAGGCGTCACGCACGGTAGCTGGAAAAACGGTGCCTTCGTCTACGGCTATCAGTGGGAAAGCTGTAATCCCGCGGGAAAGCAGTGCACACCCATCTCCGGAGCCACAAATCCAAACTACACCGTCGCGGCGACCGACCTGGGGCACACTCTCGCAGTAGTGGTGACCGCGACGAACGGCGGTGGATCGGCGACCTTTCGCCCGGTCGCAAACGTTATCCATGAACCTCCGGCTGAATATCCGGTCGCCGCGGGAAGCGGGCCAAACGCCATCGCGCTGGGACCTGACGGAAATATGTGGTTCACCGAGGAATGGGCCAACAACAAGGTCGGAAAGATCACAAACGCGGGCGTGGTGACGGAATATTCGCTGCCGGCGGGAGATGCCAACGCGAGGGGGATCGTGAGCGGTCCAGACGGTAACCTGTGGCTCGCCGCATCTAACGGACTTGTGAAGGTTACGCCTGCGGGCGTGGCGACCAGCTACAACCAGAAACGGGCATACGATCTCGTCGTCGGTCCAGACGGCAACCTTTGGTTCACCGAGTATGAAGCCATCGGTAAGATGACGCCGTCTGGCGCCACGACTATCTATCCGCTGCCTACGAACAGCGGTGCGTTCGGCATCACTGTCGGTCCCGATGGCAATCTGTGGTTCACGGATAACGAAACGAGCAGGTTTGGAAAGATTACGACGGCGGGCGTCGTGACCGAATACGGCCTGCCAGCCGGGAGCCGCCCAGGGAGAATTACCGCGGGCTCAGACGGAAACCTGTGGTTTGGGGAGAACGGAACGAACGAGCTCGTCCGAGCAACCACCGCGGGGAGCGTGACCGAAGTCACGGGTGGCGCGCCGAGTGACCTGGCGACTGGCCCGGACGAAAACCTGTGGATGACCTTCCCCGCCGCGTCGTTGGTATGGAACTACCCGCTTGTGTTCGGCTTGGGTGAAAAAATCACGACGCCGACCGGAAGTTACCCGTGGGGTATTGGCGTGGGCACCAATGCGACCATCTGGTACACGGACGAGGAAACAAGCAAGATCGCCAGGGTGCCAACCTCGGGCTATGCGGAAGTGAAAAAAACCGGCACCGCGTATCACGAAGAACCGGGATGGACTATCGAGTACAACGTGCCGCTGTCGGGCATCGGCCTGCCGACGTTGACCGAAAGTGGCGTCGAAAAATGGGGACAGAAAGACGATCCGGTATTCGCCACCGCGATCTTTCCCCCCGATGAAGAACAGAGATGGCCGGCCTCGAGCTACAAGCGCGCGAGCATCTATTACCTCGACGCCAAGGGCCGCACCGTGAACGTCGAGAAGCCCGGAGGCGGGATATCGACAAGCGAATACAACGAACAGAACGACACGGTGCGCTCGCTCACAGCCGACAACCGCGCAGCCGCGCTTGCCGAAGGCGCGAAATCCGTAGAAGCCTCGAAACTGCTCGACACCGAGAGCACCTACAACGCCGAAGGGACCGAGCTGCAGAGCACGCTCGGGCCCCAGCACCCTGTCCGCCTCGTGCATGGCAAGACCAAAGAAAACGAAGAAGTCCAGGCGCGCGATCACACGGTCTATTCCTACGACGAAGGGGCGCCGGGAGGCGGCCCCTACCGGCTCGTCACGAAGGTAACGCAGGGCGCTCAGGTAAACGGCGAAGCCGATCGCGACGTACGGACGACCAGCACCTCATATGGCGGCCAGAGCGGCGTGGGCTGGAAACTGAGGGCGCCGACGTCGGTGACGGGTGGCGCGAAACAGACGCACACGACCCTCTATGACGAATCCACAGGAGACGTCACGGAAACGCGTACGCCGGCGAGCACCGGCGAAGGCAGTACCCACGACACGAAGGTCATTTACTACACGGCGGCGAAGGACGAAAGCTATCCCACGTGCGGTGAAAAGCCGCAATGGGCGAACCTGCCGTGCGAGTCGTTGCCCGGCAAACAGCCCGAACCGCCGCTGCCCGTTGTGACGGACACCTACAACATGTGGGGCGAGCCGGAAGTCGCGACCTCGACAGCGGGCGCGGCCACCCGGACCACGACGAACAGCTACGACGCGGCCGGGCGCGTGCTCGTAAGCGAAACGCTCGGAAGCGAAGGCAAAACGCTCCCGAAGGTCACGAATACATACAACACCGAAACGGGTGCGCTGGAAAAGCAGAGTGCCTCGATCAAAGGCGAAACGAAGACGATCACCACAACGGCTAACAGGCTCGGGCAGATCGTCAAATACACCGACGCCGGAGGCGTCACGAGCGAATTCGAATATGAACCCGAAAACGACGCCCGACTGGTTCACGCCAGCGACGGGAAGGGCAGCCAGGCGTACAGCTACGACGAAACGACCGGCGCGCTCTCGAAGGTCATCGACACGCAGGGCACCAATGTCCTCAGCTTCACGGGTACCTACGACGGAGAAGGAAACCTTGCCAGCGAGGGCTACCCGAATGGGATGACCGCGAAGTTCACGCGCAACGCAAGCGGCGAAGCGACGGGGCTCATATGGAGGGGCGTCTGTCAAGTGGCAGCGTTGATCGGCCGTGGACGCGGCGGGGGTCGACATGGAGGGGGGCGGGGCGGTTCCCGGGGCGCCACGAGCTGAAGCGCCGGCTTGGTCGACCAGGTCGTGGT
>DATHND010000046.1:0-2458 GCA_035486335.1 Solirubrobacteraceae bacterium | reverse complement strand
CTGCACGAGTTCCAGTTGACGCCCCAGGGGACGGCGTTGATCACCGCATATGACCCGATCCACTGCGACCTCGCGAGCGCCGGTGGCTCGGCTGACGGCGCCGTGACCGATGGGACATTCCAGGAGATCGACGTGCGCACTGGGCTCGTGATGTTCCAGTGGACGAGCCTCGACCACGTCGCGTTCGCCGAGTCGTACATGAGCGCGCGCGGAAGCTCGACCTCGATGCCGTATGACTTCTTCCACGTCAACTCGATCAACCTCGACCCGGACGGCACGCTGCTCGTGTCGGCGCGGAACACGTGGACCGTCTACGAGCTCGATCCGCGCACCGGGCAGATCGTGTGGCGGCTCGGCGGCAAGCGCAGCAGCTTCGCGATGGGCGCCGGCACGCCGACCGCATGGCAGCACGATCCGCGCGTGCTCGCCAACGGCGAGATCAGCATCTTCGACAACGGCGCGTCGCCGACCGTGCACCCGCAGTCGCGCGGGATCGTCGTCGCGCTGAACGGGCGGAGCGCGACGCTCGTCGAGCAACTCGTCCATCCCTCGCCGCTGCTCGCCGAAAGCCAGGGCAACGTCCAGGAGCTCGAAAACGGCGATTGGTTCGTCGGCTGGGGGCAGGAGGGCGACCTGTCCGAGTTCGGCCCGACCGGAGCGCTGCTGTTCGACGCACACTTCCCGGCGCACACGCAGTCCTATCGCGACTTCCGCTTTCAGTGGACCGGCACGCCGCACGAACCGCCGACGTTCGCGTTCCACGCGAGCGGCGCCGGCGCCGGCGTCGTGTACGCGAGCTGGAACGGCGCGACGCTCGTCGACGGCTGGCGCGTGCTGACGGGCGCGAGCGCGAAGGCGCTCGGCCAAGCCGCGCAGGCGCCGCGCAGCGGCTTCGAGACGGCGATCGCGCTCCCGGCCGGCGCCGCCGGCCGCTATATGACGGTCCAAGCTTTGAACGCCGCCGGCCAGGTGATCGGCGCGGCGCCGGTCGCGCGAACCTGACACCTGCCCTCGAAGACGCGACGCTCGCCTGCTACTGGTAGGTGTCGCCGTACGGGTCGCGCTCGACGACGCGCTCGCGCACGACACGCCCGCGCGGGCGCGCGGTGACGATGTACAGCAGCGACAGCGCCAGCCCGACCGCGCCGACGATCATCAGGATCAGGCCGATCGTGGTGATCGAGATGCCGGACACGGTCGCCGTCACGGCGTAGCGCAGGATCGCGCCGACCGCAATCAGGAAAATCGAGGTTCCAAGAGGCATGCCATTGCAATACCCCCGCGAAAGCGCGCCAAACCCCCGCATGGACGAGCTGTCTCGCACCCCCCGCGATATGGGGCTGTCGCTCTGACCCATCGACTACGCTGTCGAGCCGTTGACGAGAGGTCTTGCCGTATTCGCCGGGTTCGCGCTCGCCGCGACGCTGAGCCACGGCGCGGCGGCGTTTGGCCAATCCGGCGTGCGGCCGACCGATCAGGCGCTCGCCGAATACGTGGCGACGCAGGCGCGCGCGTGGGCTGCGCGGACGACGCCCGACGGGCGGGTGATCGATCCGCTGGACCCAGCCGACAGCGGCGACAACTACGGCGTGATCCTGCTCGCCGACGTGATGCTGCGCGCCGCCGCGCGCGACGACGATCCATCGCTCGCCGAAACGGCCGAACACATCGTCCAGAAGGCCGAGACGCTGACGCCCGTGACGGGGCCGTTCAACCTGCTCGCGATCGGCCTGCTGCTTCGCGACGGCGAGCGCTCCAGCTTCCCGGCGCCGGTCTGGCAGCGGCTCGGCGCGGGCGTCGCGAGGTTGGCGGCTCGCGTGGGCCGGGATCCGCGGCGTGACTGCCTGACGGCCGTCGGCTGCTACAGCAACTGGCGACTGGTGTGGTCCGCGGGCGCCGGCGCCATGCTCGCGCCGGGCGTCGACTCCAACGCGGCGCTCGCGATCGGCGGTGCGAGCTCCGTGTCCGATCAGGTGGCTCGCGACCTGCGCCTTGCGGCGGCGCACGTCAGCCCGCCGATCTCAGGCGCGCAAGCGGGCGGCGTCGCCGCCGAGCTCTCCGACCCGGGGAGCGAGCCGCAGTCCTACGAGATGCTCAGCGCGATCATGCTCGCGCTGATCGAGGAAGTCGATCCATCGGCGGTGACGCCGGCGGTCGCGCGACTGACGGCCGAGGTCGACCGCTACGCGCTGCTGATGATGGCGCCGGACGGACAGCTCTCGCTGTCGGGGCGCTCGCTCGATCAGTCGTGGGTGCAGGCCGCGGGGATCGACCTCGGCTTTCGGCGTGCGAGCACGAACGGCGCCGAATGGCGAAGCTTCGGAACGCGCTCGTTGGAGTACCTGCTTTCCGCCTATCCAGACGTGGGCGGCGGCCTGACGGCGACGGTGCCCGGCCTGGCGAGCGAATGGAGCCGTTCGCTCGTCGACCCATACGCCGCGTTCGCGCAGTGCTCGGG
>DATHND010000045.1:0-24746 GCA_035486335.1 Solirubrobacteraceae bacterium | reverse complement strand
CGTGGAGCACGCCGCTCGACGAGGACTACGAGCATGCCCGATACGAGCGCGAGCAGGTCGCTCGCTACTTCGTCGCCGCGACGCAAGCGTCGCTCGTGCTCGCGGCGTTTCGCGCGCCGTTCCGAGGCCGTTCGACGCCGGTCAACGCATGGTGGGGCTCGTTCGATCTCGCCGTCAGCCTGTTCTCCGGGAGCCCGGCCGATCCGCCGTCGCGCGACTTCATCATGCGCAACGCGATGGACGCGCAGGAGGTCGCGATCGGCTGGTGGCCGGGCGACGAGCGCTACGGGCGTGCCGCGTTCTACGCCTACGCGCACCCCGCGCCGGCGAGCTTCGCGGACGGACCGATCATGCCGGCGGCGGCCCGCTGGGACGCTTCGCTCGGCGAGTACGTCCTCGACTGGGATGACGTTCGCGCCGCCGAGCACCCGCACACGACCGCGCGCGAGTTCGCCCTGTCGGCGTTTCGTCACGCATGCTCGGTATGCGAATGGGACTCGGCGCTGGCGGCCACCGCAGAGGGGAAGCCGCCGCCGGTCGTCTGAGCGGTCGCGCCGTGCGGCCGCCGCGGCGCGGCGCGCGTCGGGCCCGCGGCGCGCTCAGCTCGAACGAGCGCCCGTCAGCTTCGCCCGCTGGGCGCGCGGCGAGATCCGCACGACACCCCACGCGAGGCCGACCCGCTCGAGGCCGTCGATCAGCCATCCCCCCGGGTCGAGCTGCCAGCGCGTGAGACCGTGGTGCGCGGACGTCGGGAAGGCATGGTGGTTGTTGTGCCAAGCCTCGCCGAACGTCGGCAGCGCGAGCCACGCGAGGTTGCGCGACTGATCGCCGGTCGCAAACCGCCGCCGGCCGAAGAAGTGACAGAGCGAGTTGATCGAGAAGGTCGCGTGGTGGAGGAACAGGATTCGCACGGCCCCGCCCCATAGCAAGCCGGTCAGGCCGCCGATCAGCGAGCCGGTCAGCGCCACTCCCAGCCCGAACGGGAACGCGAGCCCGAGCAGGACCCACAGCAAGAACATCCTGTCGATCGCCCGGATCATCGGATCGTCGAGCAAGTCCTTGGCGTAGCGGTCGGGGCTGGCGAGGTCGCTCGCGCGAAAGATCCACCCGACGTGCGCGTGGAGCAGCCCTCGCAGGGCGCCGCGCCAGCCGACGCCATGATCGATGTGCGGGCTGTGAGGATCGCCCGGGAGGTCGCTGAAGCGATGGTGCTTGCGGTGGTTGGAGACCCATTCGATCAGCGGTCCCTCGACGGCCGCCGACCCCGTCACGGCGAACAGCGCGCGAAGCGGACGGCCCGTCTTGAAGCTGCGGTGGGTGAACAGCCGGTGATAGCCGACCGTTATGCCGGCGCCGGTCAGCAGATAGGTGACCGCCAGCACGACGAGGTCCTGCCAGTGCAGCGCTCCTCCCCAGGCCAGCCAGATCGCGAGGCCGAGCAGACCGATCGGCACGACCGTTACGACTGTGTTGGCCACGCGGTCGACCGTCTCGTGCTCGATGCCGACCGTGTCGGCATCGACGGAGGGCGCAGGCATCGTGATCTCCTGGAAGAGCCGCGCGTCTGCCAACCGTCCGGCCGACAGACGCGAGCCGCTAGAGAGCCTGGACGTTTACCGCCTTCGGCCCCTTGTCGCCGGCTTCCGAGTCGTAGTTGACCTTCGCGCCCTCCGCGAGCGAGCGATAGCCCTCTCCGACGATCGCGCTGTGATGGACGAACAGGTCCTTCGACTGGTCGTCGGGCGTGATGAACCCGAAGCCCTTGTCGTCGCTGAACCACTTAACGGTTCCTGTAGCCATTGTCTTTCCTCCGGCGTAGGTGCGTGCTGCGAACGCGGAGATGCTGTTAGCAAGGCTACGAGCGCTGGCACTGCGATGTTGGACGAGCCGTCCAACCTGAGCGCTCAACGGTATCACGGCCGACGGCGGCCGACGGCGGCCGACGGCGGCCGACGGCGGCCGTCGGACGGCGATGGCGGCGGCGTAGCGATAATCTGGCCCGGCCGGTGGCGGGCCGCCGTTGCGACGGGGCTCGATCTCGAGAACGGGGAGCAGATGAACGAACGGGTGGTCGTGCTCGGCGCCGGGTTCGGCGGGCTCGAGCTCAGCTCGATGCTTGCACAGGAGCTCGGCGAGCAGGTCGACGTGACGTTGATCGACAAGAACGACGCGTTCGTGTTCGGGTTCTCGAAGCTCGACCTGATGTTCCGTCAGGCTGCGCCGGACTCGGTCCGAATCGCGTATCGCGAGATCGCGAAGCCCGGCGTGCGCGTCGTGCGCGAGACGGTCACGGCGATCGACCCGCAGGCGCGACGCGTGCGCACCGACGCCGGCGTGCACGACGCCGACGTCCTCGTGATCGCGCTCGGCACCGACTACGACCTCGACGCGACGCCGGGGCTCGCCGAGGGAGGCAACGAGTTCTACTCGGTCGCCGGCGCCGAACGGCTGGCCAGGATCATTCCGAGCTTCTCGCAAGGCCACGCGGTGATCGGCGTCTGCGGCGCGCCGTTCAAGTGCCCGCCGGCGCCGAGCGAGTGCGCGCTGCTGCTGCACGACGAGCTGACGGCGCGCGGCGTGCGCGACGCCTGCCGGATCTCGTTCGTGATCCCGCTCGGCACGCCCGTGCCGCCCTCGCCCGAGACGTCCGCCGCCCTGGAAAAGGAGTTCGCCGAGCGCGACATCGCGCTGGTCGCCGGCCGGCGCGTGAGCGCGCTCGATCCGCAGCGCAGCGTCGCGATCCTCGACGACGGCTCCGAGCTGCCGTTCGACCTGTTCCTCGGCGTTCCCAAGCACCGTGCGCCGGACGTCGTGCTCGCGAGCGGCATGACCGAGGACGGCTACGTGCCGGTGGACTCGGCGACGCTGCAGACACGCTTTCCCGGCGTGTACGCGATCGGCGACGTCGCCACGGCCGGCGTGCCGAAGGCCGGCGTGTTCGCCGAGGGCGCGGCGCGGATCGTCGCGCAGACGCTGATCGCCAGGCTGCGAGGCGACGCGCCGCCCGGCCCTTACCTCGGGCGCGGCACGTGCTACATCGAGTTCGGCGCCGGCCGCGTCGGCAGCGTCGACATCGACTTCCTGTCGGGGCCGACGCGCACGGGGACCTTCAACCCGCCGTCGGCCGAGCGCGCCGCCGAGAAGGAGCGCTTCGGCTCGAGCCGCCGGGCACGCTGGTTCGGGGCCTGACGCCGACCGCCGTCCGCTACCGTCGAGTGGTGTCGATCCCGCGTTTCTTGAGAGGTCGCGCGGCAAAGGAGCAGGCCGTTTCGGTCGGCGACCCGCGCCTGGACGGCTGGGAGACGGTCAGCGTGTTCGAGGACGAGGCGACCGCGCTTGCGTGGCGCGATCAGTTGCGAGGCATGGGGCTCGACGCCAGCTGCGTCGCGGATCATCAGCCGGATCGTTTCGGTCGGGGTGACATCTACCTCGTCGTACCGCCGCCGCAATGGTCACGTGCGAATGAGATCGTCGAGAACCTCCACTGACTCGCCCCGGCGCCTCGGCATCTCCACCCCTATGCGACATGGGCCGGATTGCGTCATCGACCTCGGCGGGAGAACCGAGCGACGAGGGTTCAGTCCGCGCGCGCGGGCGCGCCGAGACCGAGCGCGAACGCGATCGCGTCGAGCGCTGGCTCGTGCTCGGCGTGCGAAACCGAGATCGTCAGGCGCCTGACGTCCGGCTCCCAGCGCAGGTCGAAGAACGGACAGCACTCCCGCTCGGTCGCGATCGTGCCCTCGACGAGATCGGCTTCGACGCGCCGGTCGACGTCGAGCACGAGCGCCCGTGCGCCTCGTTCACGCACATTCGCTCCGCGTCCGATCTGCCGGTAGCGCTCCAGCTGCTGGCGCAGGCCAGCTTCGTCTAGAGCGCAGCTCGGAGCCATCGGCAGGGGTTCCACGATGCTCCCTACGCGATGGCGCCGGACCGAACACGTGCGACCTGCATGCGACTCGTCGACATGCAACGACGATACCGACGCCCAAGCCCGCGACAGGCGCGCTCGGCCGATATCGCACGCGCCCAGCGTAAAGGGGCCGGTCCAGATGCCGATAAACCCGATGGTCGAGGACGAGGAAGGCACGCCTGATGCGCCGACGTTCGGGCGCAGGCGTGCTCGCGCGAACGCCACGAGCGTCTCGCTGCAGCGAATAGGATCACCGGCATCGCGCGCGCCCGCCTCCCGATTCTGGTCGTGACAACGTTCGCGTGCGTGGCGCTTTCATCGGCGCCGCCCGCTGGAGCCGCGAGCTGTGCGGCGAGCCGGCTCAAGGTCGCGACGGGCTGCGTGAGCCGCGGCGCCGCGAGCCGCCAGATCGCGAGCATCGTTCGCCACGCGATGCCCCAACTGGGGGTGCGGGCAACGATCATTCGCGTCGACACGGGCGGCAACGAGCTCATCGACATGGGGTTCGGCAACTCGATGGCGGGCGTTCCCGCCTCGCCGCGAATGCACTTTCGGATCGGCTCGATGGCGATCCCCTACCTCATCACGCTGCTGCTGCAGCTCGAAGACAAAGGGGTGCTCTCGCTCAACGACAGGCTCTCCAAGTACGTTCCCAACCTTCCCGACGCGAACGAGGTGACGCTGCGCGAGCTTGCCAGCGTCACCTCGGGCTATCCGGACTGGATCCAGGGAAACGAAGCCTTCCAAAGGGTGCTTCTCGAGAACCCGTTCCGGCAGTGGACGCCGAACGAACTGCTCGCCTACGCGTTCGCGCAGCCGCCGGTCTGCGCACCTGGGACTTGCTTCCACTACGCCCACACCAACTTCGCAGTGCTGAGCGAGGTGATCGCGAAGGCAACCGGAAGGTCGATCGACACTCTGGTCCGCAACCGGGTGCTGAAGCCGCTGCGTCTCGATCAGATCCAGGTTTCCCGCTACCCAGCGATGCCAGGTCCGGTGCTGCACGCCTACACGTCGGAACGCGGCGTCTACGAGGACGCGACGTACTGGAGTCCGTCATGGTCGATCGGAGCAGGAACCGTGATGAGCGGCACGATCGCCGACGTGACACGAACCGCCCGCGCGATCGGGGCCGGCGCGCTGCTCTCGAAGCACGCGAGCCGCGAGCGCTTCGCCCCGATCACCGCCCACCTGGCGCCCTTCGACTCACACCGCTACTACGCGCTCGGGATCCTCGTCGACAACGGCTGGCAGATCCAGAACCCGGTGATCGATGGCTACACGGGGATCATGGCCTACCTTCCGTCGCGTGGGCTCTCGGTCGGCGTGGTCACCACCCAGCTGCCCCAGAGCTCCGCCAACGCGACCAGCTACGCGAGCTTGATCTTCAAAGCCGTCAGCGCCTACCTCTCGCCCGAACACCCGGCCGAATTCCCTGGGTCTTAGGGTCAGCTCGCCCGAAGAGCCGCGCTCGCGATAGACGCCCTGCTCGAGATGCGCAAGATAAGCGTCTATCTGGATGATCGGCAGGGCGAGGTACTGCGGGTAGACGGTGCGTCTCGACTTGCCCGCGACCGCAGTCGTGCCTATCTTGAGCCTATGGATCAGCCACGCGAGATCGCTCTCCCCGTCATATCGGGTCAGCGTCTCGTCAATGCGCTCCAACGCGACGGCTGGGAGGTCGCTCGCCAGCGAGGCAGTCATGTCCGGATGAAGCATCCTGACCGCCGCGTTTCGCTCACCGTCCCTCTTCAAACGACCGCTCGCCGAGAGCGAGGTCGAGGTCTGGAGCGAGCCTTCAAATGCCGACTGAGCAACCGTGCGCGTCGTCCTCACACCCGCGACGCCTCATAAAACGGCCGATTTGCAGGAAGAATCCGATTGCAGTCGTGCTCCATCAGAAGCGCACCAGTCCCCGCTCGACTTCGAGAACTACGCGATTTGCAGGGAGAACGCCTCAACACTCCACAGATTAAGCGGGAGCGACGGGGGTTGCTCCCTCGGTGTACCCACCGGCGCCGAGCGGCTAGCGATCGCAGTCTGGCGCGAGCCGCCGGCTCTCCTCGATGAGTAGCCGCTGACGCATACGCGACACCGTCGGTACCGCTCTCGGCTTGCCCACGACCGAACTCGCGCCTATCCTGAACTCTATGGATCAGCCACGAGAGATTGAGCTTGTCTTTGCCCCTCAGGATGAGGGCGGCTATCACGTCTACGCCCCTGACCTTCCAGGTCTGCACACCGAGGGCGATACCCTCGATGAGGCAACGGCGAATGCCCAGGAGGCGCTTGCGCTCTACGTCGAAGGGATGCGCGAAGATGGACGCTCGCTCGATACTGGGGTGATCCGGCGGAAGTTCCCGGTCCCTGCGTGACGGGCGCTCTTCCGGTCATATCGGGCCAGCGTCTGGTCAAAGCTCTCGAACGCGACGGATGGGAAGTCGCTCGCCAGCGAGGGAGCCACGCTCGACTGAAGCATCCCAACCGGCGAGTCTCGCTCACGGTTCCGCTTCATCGAGAGCTGAAGCGCGGGACGCTCTCCGGGATTCTCAGCGACGCTGGGATTGACGCCGATCGCTTGGCCCGTTTGCTCTAGCTCAGCAGACGTTTGGAGCAAGCCACCGCTCTCGGGAGCTAAACCCTAGCGACTCGACGGGGGCTGGTGGCATGCTCCTGTCGCACTTCTCGCGGCAGTACACTCCCACCTACGAATTCGGAACAAGCAGCTGTCCAAGTCCGCCTGCAACGAGCGTGGATCGCTATGCCTTGGATGCAGAAGGCTTGTTGTCGTTGCGCGCGTCGATCAATACGATCGCCTCGTCACTCTCCAGGCGGAGTTCTCGGAGAATACGGTTGACCCGCGCCCCGTCCTCAACGGTGTAGAAGATAATGACCTTGACGGAGGTGCGTGTTTTGTTAGCCGCCTCATAGATAGCGACTTGCTTTTCAAGATTGCGCTTGAGCTGACGGTTGCTGCCGAGCTTGAACTCGATGAGCGACTTATCCCCTGCGCCAAAACTTGCCTTGAAGTCAACGGGCCCGCGCCCGTTGTTAGGCTCGCGATTGATATCGAACTCGGTGTTGCACCAGACCAATCCAAACATGAGCTGGACTTCCTTCTCGCTTGAGAATGGTCTCCCATCGCGGTTCAGCAAGATGTATCCATCGTTGTCCTCAACATATGACTTGAAATAGTTTGCCCGATCGAGGCACTCCTCATATGTGCTCCACGGCTTCTTATAAAACTCCGTCGTCTCCTCCAGCGCAGCGACAGCCTGCGTCAGTTGCTCTATCAATACACGCCGGGTGTCCTCAACCTTCTCTGCACTCAGCGCCTCGGCACGATCACCTTCATCCTCCTGGAGCTTGATATACCGGTCGATGAGCTCCGGAAAGCGGGTGATTGTCATGTGTGCGGCTTCTCGCGTACGCTTGGCGTCGGGATCGCTTCCTAGAGCTCGCTGAAAGTACTGGTTGATGCGACCGCGCAGCTGCGAATTGGGAATACTGGGGGGAAGGAGATAGAACTTACGAATCATGTCCGAGGGGCTGATCCACGTCTCGTCTCTGGTCAGCATGTCACGCGGCGTTAGCAGCACGAAGTCATCACGCAGCTGGGGAAGGTAGAACTGCTTCGTGGCCCACGTGCGAGTCTCGTAGTTAAACGTCGCCCGAGCGACGCTGAAATCCTGGCAGCGATCGTCAGCCAGATGCTCACGCGCGAAGGTTTCCGTGTATTCGCAGAGAAACCCCTTAATCAGGTTCGTCGTGAAGTCGCTGATGTTGTCTCGTCCAACGCCAGGCCGCACTAGACAGAGCTTCTCCAGGTGGGTCCCTCGCGTGACCGTCTCATTACCGAACCCAGACAGGATGTCGGAGAGAGCGCCGTGAAGTGCAACGGCAAACTCCTCGCCGAGCCCGGACCCGTCGTTTCCAAACAGCGTGTAGCCGAACCAGTTCTGCTTGACCTCTCTGAAGCAGTAGAGATCATTGATCATTGCGTCATCGAGATGCTCGTTTGCGAGGTCACGTAGGAACACGAGATAACGCAGAATCTCGTTGTGAAGCTCACGATACTCCGACCTCTCGCTATTGAACAAGAGGAATGGATCGATGAACAGCGGAAGGTCCGAAACAACGCTGATGTCGAGTGCGCCGTAAGCCTCAATCAGACTTGCGTCGATATCGAAGTGCTGGGAGAAATACAAGTCCACCGATCCGAACAATAGAACGGTGCAAGGCGGCCATCCAACCTCGGCTCCATCTCCGGTGTGAGTGGTGCCCCGTGTGGCACCGCGCTACCAAGCCAGCAAGCTGGTCATACACTCGGCCGAATGACGCCCCGTAGCGCCGGCTCGCAGAAGACTCGAAAGCTCAGCCCCGAACAGGAGGCCTTTGCTTCTTGGTTCGTGAAGTGGTGGCAGCGCCGAGGACGGCACATCGACTTCAGCGCCAATCCGGCGCCTGCCGACCAGAAGAAATCATCCGCCGTGATCGAGATCGAAATCTGGCGTGAGCCCCCAGAACCGATTAGACGTCCAGACGGAACGCGGGAGCAACGGCCTTGAACCCGCAACCATCGGTGGAATCACCTGATTTGCAGGCAAAATCGCGCTGAAGCCAAGCCCACCGAGATGGCCGGCACACGGCGCCCACAAGCCAGAACCACCCGATTTGCAGGGAGAACATCTAATGAAGCGGGAGCGACGGGACTCGAACCCGCGACCTCTGCCGTGACAGGGCAGCGCTCTAACCAACTGAGCTACGCCCCCGCGATGACGCGCCGACCAATGGGGACCAGGCGCGCCCGCTCAGTATGCCAAGCCTTGCCGCGCGCCGGAAGCCGGTTATCGGGCCGTGCCGTCGGCTGGCTACGGGCAGCGCAGCCGAGAGGTCGGCGTCAGCGGTCCGGGGACGGTGTAGATGCCCGTGGTGTCGCGGAGAAAGCTCAAAATACAGGGGGCGACGTGGGTGCTGGCGGGGCTCGAGCGGAACACCCACCACGTCTTCGGGCTGTTGACGACGGTTGGGTCGAAGCCGGCCACGCCGAGCTGCGAGATCGTCGCGAGCAGGTAGAGCTGATCGAGGTTGTAGCCGCCGCTGTTCAGCGACTGCGAGTCGAAGGCGACCTCCTTGGCGCCGTCTCCTCTGATCCGCCCGAAGAACTTCAGCATGACGCCGCGGGCAGGGGCGGGAGCCGGTTGGCCGGCGAAGTAGCCGCTCGTGCTCGCGACCGCGAGCGTGCCCTGGCCGATCGGGCTCCCGACTTCCCGGCCCGGGAGCGTGATGTTCGCGTTGACGCTCGGCCAGCCCTTGTCGATCTCTGTCGAGTTGAAGATCACGACCAACACGAGCAGCGCGCCTAGGCCGACGGCAAGCCGACGCCACTTCAGCCGGACGATCCAAGCCGTCGCGAAGACCGCGACGTAGACCATCGCGGGAACCGTGTAGCGCGGGTCCTCGAGCGTGAGCAGGCTCGTGCCGAGGTAGCCGACGAAGCCGCCGACCAGCAACTCCGGGATCTGCGAGCCGCTTCGGCGATCGCGCAGCCAGCCGACCGACAGCGTCACCAGACCCACGAGGAAGAACAGCGCGAGCGGCAGATACAGCTGCTGGTTGACGAGATCCCACCCGTACCACGTGTACTTCAACAGCTGGCCGTTCGACGGATACGGATGGCTGCCGTACCAGAGCGGCTGCTGGGCACTCACCGCTCCGCTGGTCTGGCTGTAGAGGTCGTGCAAGTGCAACCCGTACCACGGCCCGGCGATCACGACCGCGGCGACGACGAACAGCGCCAGGCCCTTTCGCTGGCGCCAGCCTCCACGCAGGACCATGACGAGGACCAGACCGAGGATGAACAGCACGAACGTTGCGCGGGTGTATGCCCCGATCCCGGCCAGCACACCGGCGAGGAGGCTCATCCGTGTTCGCGAGAACCGTTCGCTGGCGAGCAGCGCCGCGACCGTGATCGCGACCATCGCTGCGGTCGGCCCGTCGGTCATGAACAGGTGGAACAGGCTGATGATCATCGGCGAGCCGAGCGCGAACGCGGTGGCGAGCACTCCCGCGGCGCGACCGGCGACGACCGTGCCGGCCCAGTAACAGCCGAACGCGAGCAGCGGAACGAAGACGAGGTTCTCGGCGAGAACCATGCGGATGATGCTCGGGCCGCCGACGATCAGCGAGTAGACCGCGCCGACCAGATGCGTGAGCGGCGGATAGAGGTTGTACTCCTTGAACGGAGCGCCGATGTAGCCCTCGGCGAGCAGCCGGTAGTAGCCGAATGCGATCTCGAGATGCTTGGCGTAGTCGCCGTTCGGCAGGCTCTGATCGGTGTCCTGCCACCACAGCGAGATCAGGACGAACACGACCACCATCAGGGCGACCAGCGAGGGCGCCAGCGCCGCGGCCGAAGGAACGCGCAGCCGCCGCTCGCCGGCAGCGGCATGCTCGGCGCCGCGCCAGGACGTCCCCCGCTTTGCGTCGGTTCTCAAGCTCATCTGCGCCAGCAGGCTACCCGACCGTTCGCGCTCCAAGCCTCGGCCGCAGCGGCACCCGGCACCGCGTCGTCGGCAAACTGGCCACACAGCCAGCGCGTCCTCTACGCTTTGCGCATGGCGCTTGTCGGACCGCCGCCGATGCTCAACAGCAACCCGCTGTCGGTGATGCTCGATGACCTGCGCAGCGAGCGCTCGGGCGTGCCGTATCCGCCGGGCGAGACGCGCTTCTCGCTCGCGCGCACGCGCCGCTTCGCGAGCGAACCGCTCGAGCTCCTGCTCGAGAGCTACGAGCGCTACGGGCCGATCTTCACGCTGCGCCTGTTCCACTCGAACGTCGTGTGGATGCTCGGGCCGGAGGCCAACCACCATGTGCTCGTCTCGCACGCGAACGACTTCACGTGGCGCGACGGCCACTTCCGCGACCTGATCGGGCTGATGGGCGACGGCCTGCTGACGATCGACGGCGACTTTCACCGCCGGTCGCGCAGGATCATGCTGCCGGTCTTCCACCGCGACCACGTCGCTGCGTCGCTCGACGCGATCGTCAGCGAGACCGAGCGCGCGCTCGACCGCGTCGAGGTCGGCGCGCAGCTCGACGTGTACGCGTGGACGCGGCGGCTGGCGATGCGCGTCGCGATGCGCGCGCTGTTCGGCGTCGACCCCGACGGCGAGCGCGCCCGCGCGATCGACGCGGCGGGGTTGTTCGAGGAGGCGCTCGCGTTCTATGCCGCCGACTACTTCCTGCGCGTGCTGCGCATGCGCGGCTCGCCGTGGTGGCGTATGCAGCAGGCCGCGCGCCGCCTCGACCGGCTGATCTACGACGAGATCGCCGAGCGGCGCGCGAGCGGCGCGCGCGGCGAGGACATCCTCAGCCTGCTGCTCGACGCGCACGACGACGAAGGCAACACGCTCAGCGACCTGCAGATCCGCGACGAGGTGATGACGCTGCTGTTCGCCGGGCACGACACGACGACGTCGACCGTCTCGTTCATGCTCTACGAGCTCGCGCGCGAACCGCGCGTCGCGCAGCGGCTCGTCGCCGAGCAGGACGCGAAGCTCGCCGGCGCGCGGCCGACCGCCGCGCAGCTGACGACCAACGAGCTGCCCGAGCTCGAGATGGTGCTCGACGAGACGCTGCGCAAGTACCCGCCCGCGTGGGTCGGCCCGCGGCGCGCGAGAAAGTCGTTCGAGTTCGCCGGGCACTCGGTGCCGGCGCGCGCGTTCGTCAACTACAGCTCGTGGGCGAGTCACCACCTGCCCGACGTGTTCGACGCGCCCGACGAGTTTCGCCCCGAGCGCTTCGCGCCCGACGCGAAGGCGGCGCTGCCGAAAGGCGCGTACGTGCCGTTCGGCGGCGGCTCGCGCACGTGCATCGGCATGCGCTTCGGCCAGCTCGAGGTGCGCACGATCGCGACGCTGCTGCTGTCGCGTTTCAGCCTCTCGCTGCCCGACGACTTCGAGCTAGAGATCCGTCAGATGCCCACGATCAGCCCGAAAGACGGGCTGCCGGTCCGCGTCAGCGCGCGCGCGTCGAGCGCGGCGGAGCGCACGAGCGCAGCCGCCGCCGCTTGACGTCGCGCGGCTAGCGAAGGGTCGCGCTCGCTTCGAGCTCGTAGCCAGCTTCGCCGTCGGCGCCGGTCGCGGCGTGCGCAGCGATGCTCTGCAGCTCGACGTCCGGCTCGTCGAACAGCGTCAGCCTGAGCGCTTCGATCAGCGCGCCGCGCGGGTGCACGACGAGCTTGCCTTCGCGCGCTTCGGCGACGGCGTCGACCGACGCGCCGATGCCAAACAGGCCGCCGCTCGCGCGCACTTCGACCTTGCCGCCTTCGCTCGACAGCAGTTGCACGTCAAACCCTGGCGGCAGCGCGGCGCGCACGTCTGCGGCGCTCGCGAACGCGCTCGCGCGCAGCTCGCGACCGCGCTTTTCGACGTAGACGTCGGTGACCGCGAGGGGACCCTCGCGCGCGCGTTCGGCGCGCAGATCGAGCTTTGCGGTGCCGCGCGCTTCGGCCAGCAGCCGATCGGTCTGCGACGGATCGACCGAGATATCGCTCGCGCGGACGGTGACGTTGTCGGCGTCCTTCCACAGCAGCTTGACGGCCGGCCACGCGCTGACGTTCACGCTCGTCACGTGACCGTAGCGGCCGATCCGCGAGGAGATCCGGCTCGCGGCGATCCGCGGCAGCAACAGCTGCGCGAGCGCGAGCAGCACGACGAGCAGACCGATCAGCGACAGCACGACGCGCACCACTTTGCCACCGCCGCCGCGCCGCATCCCCGAAGCTTCTCAGGAGATGCGGCGCGCGGCGCCGGCCGACGCCGCTATGGCGCGCGACTCGCGCGGTGTTCGACGCTCACGCGAGCGCGTTCGCTTTGAGGAACTGTTCGGCGACGCTCGCCGGCGACTGCTTGTCGATGCTGACCGCCTTGTTCATCTGCTGGATCGCCGGGATCGTCAACAGCGCCGAGACCCTGTTGATCGTTTCGGCGAACGCCGGTCCCTCGGCGCTGAGCACGCTCTGCTTGACGACCGGCGCGACGTTCTGGAAGCCGAACACGTGCTTCGGGTCGGCGAGCTCGTTGAACTTGCCGCTCAACAGCTGGCCGTCGGTGCTGAACACACTCTGCACGTTGACCTGGCCGCCTTCGATCGCCTTGTACGAGAGTTCGATCGAGACCGGCACGAACGTCGGGGCGACGCCGTATTCCGCTTTGATCCCCGGCAGCCCCTCGAAGCGCGTCGCGAATTCGGGCGCGCCGCCGATCTTCACGCTCTTGCCGAGCGGCTTCAGGTCGGCGATGCTCGCGAGTTTGTGCGCGCTCGCGTACGCCGGCTGCGTGATCAGCACGTTCGAGTCGTAGAACGGCGTCGTGTCGAGCAGCGTGAACCCATGCTTTTCGACGTACGCCTTCGCCTCGCTCGCCGCTTGCGATGCGCTCGACGGGTTCTTCGTCTGGCCGGCGACCGCCGACAGCAGCACGCCGGTGTACTCCGGGTACATGTCGATCTGCCCCGCCGTCAGCGCCTTGTAGATGATCTCCGTCGAGCCGATTTCCGATTTGAGGTTGATCGTGAAGCCCTTCGCTTTCAGCGCCTGCGCGTAGAGCTGCCCGAGGATGTTCTCCTCGGCGAAGTTCTTGTCGCCGATCGTCACCGCCGGCTTGCCGGCTCCCGGTCCGCTCGCGGCGCTCGTCGCGGTCGAGCTGCTGCTCGCCGCGCTCGCGCTCGAGCTACCGCTCGACGACGAGCCGCTGCTGCCGCACGCCGCGAGCCCGAGCACGAGCGCGCTCGACGCGAGCAGCGCTCCGACGCGTCGCGCGATCGCACGACTCGATCGCCTATCCGACCTGGGCCGACTCCTCATGTGACGCCTCCTCGGTTCGTTTTCATCTCTATTAGTAATTTATTCGATCGAAATTGATACGAAGCGGCGCGCGCTAGGAGCCCGGCGCCGGCGCGCCGGGCGCCGCGCGCATCCGCTCCTCGACGCGCAGGCCGTGCGGCGTCAGCGCGCGCTGCGCGAGCGCGAGCGCGCCCTCGACGAGCAGCGCAAGCGCGGCGACGCAGATCGCCGCGCCGAGCACGCCGTAGAAGTGGTAGCTCGTCTCGTTCGCGATCGGATCGCCGAGCGTCCCGCTGAAGCCCGCGAGCGACGCGATCGTCGTCGTCGAGATGACGAACACCGACGCCGTGCGCAGCCCGGCGAACACGAGCGCCGTCGCGAGCGGCAGCTCGACGCGCGTGAGGATCTCGCGCTCGGACATGCCCATCCCGCGCGCCGCGTCGACGAGATCCGGATCGACGCCGTCGACGCCGAGGTATGCGTTCGTCACGATCGGCGGCACCGCGAGCACGACGAGCGCGAGCACGACGACGGTCAGGCCAAGGCCGAGGAAAGCGTCGCCGATCGCCAGCACGACGAGGCTCGGCAGCGCGCGGCCGATGTTGCCGAGGTTGATCGCGAAGAACGACCCGCGGTGGATGTGGCCGAGCCAGACGCCGAGCGGCACGCCGACGACGGCCGAGATCGCGACGCCGATCGCGCCGACCTTCAGCGTCTCGAGCGCCAGGTGCGTCAGCGTCGGCAGCCCCGACGTGTCGGGGACCGTGCCGTTGCGGCCGATGAATTCGAACGCTTCGACGAACGCGTGCATCGCTCAGCTCGCCCGCGCGCGCGTCCACGGCGTCAGCACGCGCTGCGCCAGCACGAGCAGCGCGTCGGCGGCGAGCGCGAGTAGCACGGCGAGCCCGCCCGCGGCGATCAGCTCGGTCTTGAACGGTCCCTCGCCGAGCGCCGCGTGGATCGGCACGCCGAGCCCGCGCGGGTAGATCGTGTAGACGATCGTCGCCAGCGCGATGATCGTCACGACCGCGATCCGCAGCCCGGCGACGATCGCCGGCGCCGCGAGCGGCAGCTCGACGCGCAACAACGCTTGGCGGCGGCTCATGCCCATGCCTTCAGCCGCGTCGAGCACCTCGCGCGGCACCTCGCGCAGCCCCGTCAAGATGTTGCGGAACAGGATCAGCAGCGTGTACGAGACGAGCGCGATCTCCGCCGCGAAGATGTTCAGCCCGACCGGCGCGACGAGCAGCTCGAACAGCGCGAGCGACGGGATCGTGTAGAGGAACGTCGTCACGAGCAGCGTTGGGCGCTCGATCGCGCGGTAGCGATGCGCCGCGAGCGCGAGCGCCATCGCGATCACGAAGCCGATCGACACGGCGATCAGCGTCAGCACGACGTGCTGACGCAGCGCCGGCCACAGCACGCTCGAGAAGTTGTGGCTGACCCATTCGCCGCAGAACAGGCGATTCTCGACGACGCACTTCGAGCTGTGCACGCCGAAGTTCGGGATCACCGGCCCCGCGCTCGCGAGCGTCACCGAGCGGCCGCCTCGTCGGCGAGCAGCCGCTCGATCAGACCGAGTGTCAGCAGGCCTCGCACGCGCTCGCCGCCATTGCCGTCGCGCTCGACGACCGCGAGCGGCGCGCCGTTCGCGGTCAGGATCATCGACAGCGCGTCGCGCACGCTCGTCTGCGGCGGCGCGCGCAGCGCGCTCGGCCTCGTCCCGTTCGGCTCGATCAGCTTCAGCTCGGCGAGCGTCGTCAGCGACAGGCGCTTGATCCCGCGGTCGGCACCGACGAATTGCGCGACGAACTCGTCGGCCGGGTGCGTGAGGATCTCGCGCGGCGTGTCGTACTGCGCCAGCCGCCCGCCCTCGCGCAGGATCGCGATCCGATCGCCCATCTTGATCGCCTCGTCGATGTCGTGCGTGACGAACACGATCGTCTTCTTCACTTTGCGCTGCAGCGCGAGGAACTCGTCCTGCAGGCGCGCGCGGTTGATCGGGTCGATCGCGCCGAACGGCTCGTCCATCAGCATCAGCGGCGGGTCGGCCGCGAGCGCGCGAGCGACGCCGACGCGCTGGCGCTGCCCGCCCGACAGCTGCGCCGGGTAGCGCCCGCCGATCCCGTCGCCGTCGAGGCCGATCAGCTCGAGTAGCTCCTGCACGCGTGCCGCGATCCGCTGCTTCGGCCAGCCAAGCAGGCCGGGCACGGTCGCGATGTTCTCGGCGACCGTCTGATGCGGGAACAGCCCGATCTGCTGGATCACGTAGCCGATCTCGCGGCGCAGCTCGCGCGCGTCGCGCTGCAGCACACTGCGCCCGCCGAGCGCGATGTCGCCGCCGGAGATCGGGATCATCCGGTTGATCAGGCGCATCGCCGTCGTCTTGCCCGAGCCCGACGGGCCCACGAGCACGCACACCTCGCCGGCGGGGACCGTCAGGGAGAGATCGGAGATCGCGGGACTGCGCTGCCCAGGGTAGCGCTTGCTGACGTGGCGCAGCTCGAGCTCGGCCGCTTTCGACTCGTGCTCGCCGGTCTTCGCGAACGCGGATGGCCCCTCGGTATGGGCGGTGTCGGCAGTCTTCAAAAGAGCTCCCCAGCGGGGATGCGTCATCCTAACCAACTCTTGGCGGCGCTTCGCGTGGCGTTGGCGTGGCGCTCGCTAGCCTTGGAGGCCCCGAGAAAGCCCCTGGGGCGCGTAGCTCAGTTGGCTAGAGCACCTCGTTTACACCGAGGGGGTCGCCCGTTCGAGTCGGGCCGCGCCCATCGATCGTGATCGCCAAGCCGCTCTCCTGCGCTTTCAATGACAGACGACAGCTCTCCCATCCGCATCGCCGTGATCGGCTCCGGGCCGGCCGGCTTCTACGCCGCCGGCCACCTGCTGAAGGACGCGAGCGAGCGGATCGAGGTCGACATGATCGAGCGCCTGCCGACGCCGTGGGGGCTCGTGCGCTCGGGCGTCGCGCCTGATCATCCGAAGATCAAGTCGGTCACGCGGGTGTACGAGAAGACCGCCGCGCATCCGCGCTTTCGCTACTTCGGCAACGTCTGCTTCGGCGAGCACGTCTCGCGCGAGGACCTGCTCGCTCGCTACCACGCGATCGTCTACGCGACCGGCTCGCCGCTCGACCGCCCGCTCGGGATCACCGGCGAACAGCTGCCCGGCTCGCATGCCGCGACGGAGTTCGTCGGCTGGTACAACGGCCATCCTGACCACTCCGGCCTCGAGGTTGACCTCGTCTCGGCCGACCGCGCCGTCGTGATCGGCAACGGCAACGTCGCGATCGACGTCGCGCGGATGCTGATGCTGAGCGCTGAGGAGCTCGCGCCGACCGACACCGCCGACCACGCGCTCGACGTGCTCGCGTGCGGCCACGTGCACGAGGTCGTGATCGTCGGCCGCCGTGGGCCGGCGCAAGCGGCGTTCACGAACCCCGAGTTGCTCGAGCTCGACGAGTTGACCGACGCCGACGTGCTCGTCGACTCCGACGAGCTCGAGCGCGCGCTTGCGGTGCACGACGAGGCGGCCGAGCAAAACGCGACGGCGCGGCGCAACGTCGAGATCTTGCGTCGCTACGCCGAGCACACGCCGACGGAGGGTCGCAAGCGAATCGTGCTGCGCTTCCTGCTCTCCCCCGTCGAGCTGTCCGCCGGCGACGACGGCGCCGTCACCGCCGTCAGGTTCGTGCGCAACGAGCTCGTGCCCGGCGACAACGGCGCGCTGCGCGCGCGAGCGACCGACGAGTCGGAGCTGATCCCCGCGGAGCTCGTGTTCCGCGCGATCGGCTACCGCGGTGTGCCGCTGCCGGGTGTCTCGTTCGACGAGCGCGCGGCGACGATTCTCAACGCCGGCGGACGCGTGCTCGACCCCGACAGCCGCGAGCCGCTGCCCGGCGAGTACGTCGTCGGCTGGATCAAGCGCGGACCGTCGGGCGTGATCGGCACGAACAAGAAGGACGCGCAGGAGACCGTCGACGCGATGCTCGCCGACCTGCGGCCGAGCTCAGGCCGCGAAGGCGCGAGCGCCAACGGCGATCGGCCGAGCAAGGGCGGCGCGATGGCCAGCGCCGGCGGCCGGCACACGCCGAGCGAACCCGACGCGGCCGCCGTCGAGGCGCTGCTGCGCGAGCGCCAGCCGGCGCTCGTCACGTACTCCGGCTGGGAGGCGATCGACCGCCACGAGCGCGCGCTCGGACAGGACGGCGGGCGCCCGCGCGTGAAGCTGACGGAGATCGACGAGATGCTGCGGATCGCGGCGGACGAATCTCCGTCGTCGGACTGAACCGGCCGCCCGCGCGCGTCCGCGACGACCGCCGCCGATCTGCCAGACTGACGGGCCGCAAGCCCCGTTAGCTCATCTGGTAGAGCGCCGGACTTTTAATCCGGTGGGGCGGGTTCGAGTCCCGCACGGGGCACTTCCGAGAGCCTTCGCTCTGGGTCGACTCCATGACTCGAGTTGCAGCCACGACTAGGCCGCAACCTCGACCTGCGGCGGAGGGAGCATCCGGCGGGCATGGCCCCGCACGCTACCGATGGTCTGCGTCATCTCAGTCAAGCGGCCAGGCGGACGGCCAAAATGGCCACATGGCCGTCGTGGGCCTGGTGCATCAGATTTATCTGATACTGTCGATGCCATGGTCCGCATGACCGCCACCGAGGTTTCTCGGCAGTTCTCGACCGTCATCAACAGGGTCGACTCGGGTGAGGAGATCGAGATCGTCCGCAACGGCAAGGCGGTCGCTGAGATGCGGCGGCCGTCGCGGCCGACAGGCATCTCCGGGGAGGCGCTCAGGGATCTGGTCGACGGTCTTCCCCCGCTCGACGCGGAGTTCGCATGCGACGTCGAGCGTGAGCGCGCGCGCCTCGGGATCGAGCCGGGCTCGTGGCCGGGATCCTGATCGACACGACCGTCCTGATCGATGCCGAGCGCGACAGCCGGGTCCTCGCGCAACTGCCGCACGACGCGCTGCACACGATCAGCGTGATCACCGTTAGCGAGTTGCTGCACGGAGTTCACCGCGCCGCGTCAGTTGGTGTGAGAGTCCGCCGTCAAGCCGTCGTCGAGGCTCTGCTGGCGGCGATCGAGCAACTGCCGATCACGCCAGCTATCGCCCGCGTGCACGCGCAAATCTGGTCCGACCTGCAGGCTGTGGGAAAGATCATCGGCGCGTACGACCTGTGGATCGCGGCGACGGCGCTGGCACATGGTCTCACGCTCGCGACCGCGAACATCGGCGAGTTCGAGCGCGTGCCGGCTCTCGACCTCCTCCTGATCGATTCGCCCAGCTGAGCCGGTCGCCGCACGGGCCTGTCCGGTCGCACGGTCGCCGCGAGCCTGGCCGTCCTGGTCAGGTAGGGTCCGGACGTGCCCCGCTCGACCGCTTTGCCCTACGACGTCAACGGCCGCACGGTCTTCGTCACGGGCGCTGCGCGCGGGATCGGCAAGGCCGCCGCGGAGCGCCTGTACGCGAAGGGCGCGAACGTCGCGCTCGTCGGCCTCGAGCCGGAGCGGCTGGAGGCGAACGCGGCGCAGCTCGGCGAGCGCGCGATCGCGATCGAGGTCGACGCGACCGACCTCGCGGTGCTCGAACGAGCTGTCAAGGAGACGGTCGCGCGGTTCGGCGCGATCGATGTCGCGATCGCGAACGCGGGCATTTCGTACGTGGGCTCGCTCGCGGACTCGCCGGTCGAGCAGATCGAGCGCACGCTCGCGGTCAACCTGCTCGGCGTGTGGCGGACCGATCGCGCGGTGATCGAGCAGATCAAGCAACAGCGCGGCTATCTGCTGAACATCGCGTCGCTCAGCGCGCTCATGCACGGGCCGATGATGGGCGCGTACACGACGGCGAAGTCGGGCGTCGAGGCGCTGTCGGACGCGCTGCGCCAGGAGAGCGCGCCGGCGGGCGCCGCGGTCGGGTGCGCTTACTTCGGCTTCCTCGACACTGACCTCGTGCGCGCGGCGTACGCGGAACCGTCGGTCGAAGCGATGACCGGCGAGATGCCCGGCTTCATCCGCAATCCGGCGCCGCTGTCGAAGGCGATCGACGCGATCGAGCGCGGCGTCGAACGGCGCTCGGCGCGCGTCTGGGCGCCGCGCTGGATCGGGCCGATGCTCTCGCTCCGCGGTCTGCTGCAGCCGCTGACCGAACGCCGCACGCTGAAACAACCGGCGCGTCTGGCGGAGGCGATGCGCCTGGCTGCGGACTCGCACGAGTCACGCAGCCAGGACCCGCTGCTCGGCGTCGCGGCGAAAGCGCTCGACTAGCGGCGAGCGCCGCACGCGGCGCCGCTGTTGACGCCGCGTGCAAGCGCGGTATTACTCCTCGCCCGCGTCCTCGCCGTCGGCGAGGATCCGGTAGAGGTCGCGCCGCGCCGTGTTGAGCACGTCGCGCGCGCTCGCCATCTGCGCGCGGCTGCCCGTGCGCATGACCTGCGCGAAGGCGAACGCGACCTGGCGCATCAGGCCGGCGAGCTCGTGGTACTCGGAGCCGACGTCGCCGCTCATCTGCTCCCACGGCGCGGGCGCGTCGGCGGGGCGATGCTCGACGTGCGCGCGGCCGTCGTCGGTCATCGCGAACAGCTTGCGTCCGTCTGACTCCTCGGAGCGGATCAGCCCCTCGTCCTCGAGCTGCGCCAGCGCCGGGTAGACCGAGCCGGGGCTCGGACGCCAGACGCCGTCTGAGCGCTCCTCGACCTCTTGCATGATCTGATAGCCGTTGCGCGGCTCCTCGGCGAGCAGCAGCAGCGCCGCGGTGCGGATGTCGCCGCGGCGCGCCTTGCGCCCGCGCCCACGCGGTCCGCCGGGGCCGAAGCCGAACCCGCCGAGACCGAAGCCCTCGGGGCCGCCGAAGCCGCGGTGTCGATGGTGACGGTGCTTCGGGCCGTGCCCGCCGCAGCGTCCTTCCGATGAATGTGCAGAGTGCATTTGTGATTCCTATCGTGAGATATCAAAGTATGCTCACGATATATCGTTATCTATAAATATTCAAGACCCCGTCGCATGTCGGCGTCACAAGGATCGCCACGACGCCCGCCTGCCGACGGCGGACGTCACGACGCGCGCTGCATGTGCGGCGCGTCCGCGTCCGGCACACCGCCGCACCGGCGGTTTAGTGGCGGAAGTGGCGAATGCCGGTCGCGACCATCGCGACGCCGGCGTCCTTCGCGGCGGCGATCACGTCGGCGTCGCGTACCGAGCCGCCCGGCTGGATGATCGCGCTGACGCCGGCGTCGATCGCGAGCTGCGGGCCGTCGGCGAACGGGAAGAACGCATCGGACGCGAGCGCCGCGCCGGCGAGCAGCGCCGGCTGGAACTCACGCGCCTTCTCGACGGCGATCCGCACGGCGTCGACACGGCTCATCTGCCCGGCGCCGATGCCGATCGTCGCGCACGCGCCGTCCTCGCCGGCCGCTGCGATCACGATCGCGTTCGAGCGCACGTGGCGGCAGACCTTCCACGCGAACAGCATCGCCTGCCACTCCGGCTCGCTCGGCGCTCGCTCGGTCACGACCCGCATCTGCTCGCGCGTCTCTGAGACGACGTCGCGTGTCTGCACGAGCTGGCCGCCGATCACGGGCTTGCCTTCAACCTCATGCGACGGCGCCGGCCAAGCGCTGAGCTCGAGCAGGCGCACGTTCTTCTTCTCACCGAGGATCGCGAGCGCGTCGTCGTCGAAGCCCGGCGCGAGCAGCACCTCGATGAACTGCTTGCCCAGCTCGCGCGCGAACGCGGCGTCGAT
This sequence comes from Solirubrobacteraceae bacterium, assembly GCA_035486335.1. Classification (GTDB taxonomy): domain Bacteria; phylum Actinomycetota; class Thermoleophilia; order Solirubrobacterales; family Solirubrobacteraceae; genus Palsa-744. Next base: position 3,248 of record DATHND010000045.1, on the reverse strand, counting down.
CCGGCGGTTGACCGCGATCACGCCGCCGTACGCGCTCTGCGGGTCGCACGCGAAGGCGCGTTCGTAGGCGGCCTGCGCGGTCGGCGCGACGGCGGCGCCGCACGGGTTGTTGTGCTTGAGGATCGCGCACGCCGGCTGCTCGAAGTCCTCGACGAGCTCGCGCGCCGAGCTGAGGTCGAGCAGGTTGTTGAACGACAGCTCCTTGCCGTGCAGCTGGCGCACGCCGTCGAGCAGGTGCGTCGGCGAACCGACGCGCGCGTAGAACGCGGCCGCCTGGTGCGGGTTCTCGCCGTAGCGCAAGTCGATCACCTTCACGAACGAGTCGTTCCACGTCGGCGGGAAGCCGTCGTGCGTGCGCTGCGCGAACCACGTCGCGATCGCCGCGTCGTAGCGCGCCGTCAGCGCGAACGCCTTCGCCGCGAGCAGCGTGCGCGTCTGCAGCGACAGCCGCCCATCGAACTCGCGCAGCTCGCGCAAGACCGGTCCGTAGTCGTCGGGGTCGACGACGACCGCCGCGAACGCGCTGTTCTTCGCGGCCGCGCGAATCATCGTCGGGCCGCCGACGTCGATGTTCTCGATCGCCCTCCGGCGCCCGTCAGCGGTCGCGTCGCCGCGCGCGACGGTCTGCTCGAACGGGTACAGGTTGACGCACACGAGATCGACCTGCTCGATCCGCTGCTCGCGCGCCGCGTCGAGGTGCGAATCGTCGTCGCGCAGCGCCAACAGGCCCGCGTACAGGCGCGGGTGCAGCGTCTTCACGCGTCCGTCCATCATCTCCGGAAAGCCCGTGAAGTCCTCGATCTCGCGCGGCGTGAGGCCGGCGCCGGCGAGCTCGCGTGCCGTGCCGCCGGTCGAGACGAGCTCGACGTCGAGCTGCTGCAGGCCGCGCGCGAAGTCGACGATCCCGCGCTTGTCGGAGACCGACAGCAGCGCTCGGCGCACGCGCGTCTCGCCCGGCGCCGCGCGCTCGACTCCGGCGCCGCGAGCGGTGATCGGTTCGCGAGCGGAAGCCATCCTCAGAGCCTATCCCGCACGCGCGGGTGCCGCGGGTCGGCAGCGTCGATCGACAGCTCGCCGCGCGCGAACATCCTGACGGCCTCGGGCAACAGCTGGTGCTCGAGCGCGTGCAGTGCTGCGAGCACGTCCTTCTCCTCGCGCGCGCCCGGCAGCTCGACGGCGCGCTGCGCGATCACCGGCCCCGTGTCAACGCCGTCGTCGACGAAGTGCACGGTCACGCCGAACACCTGCACGCCGTACTGGAGCGCCTGCGCGATCGCGCCGAGGCCAGGGAACGCCGGCAGCAGCGACGGGTGCACGTTGATCATCGCGCCGGCGAAGCGTTCGACGAACGCGGCGCCGAGCAGCTCCATGTAGCCGGCGAGCACGACCAGGCGCGCGCCGCGCTGCTCCAGCCAGTCACCGAGCGCCGCATCGCGCGCAGCTCGGTCGGCGTAGTCGCCGCGCGCGAACACCGCCGTCGGCACGTCGCGCGCGGCCGCGCGCGCGAGCGCCGGCGCGCCGGCGACGCTCGACGCGACCGCGACGATCAGCGCCTCGCGCTCGTGGACCGTGTCGAGCAGCGCCTGCAGGTTCGTGCCGGCGCCCGACACGAGCACCGCGATCGGTAGCCGCTCGCTCACGCGCCGCACGATATCTGCGCGCGAAGCGCACCGTGACCAAGATCACAGAGAGACGCCGCTGCGCGGCGTTCAATCGTTTCAGAGGCTGGAGAGCCGGTGCCGCCCGCTACCCAAAGGACGCTCCCATGCTCACATCCACCCTCCTGACCCTCCTGATCGTCATCGCACTCGTTTCCGCGCTGCGCGCGGGGCGCGGCGAGACGGCGATCGTTCATCGCCCGTACAACAACCGCTACAACGACGCCGCCGGCGCGCGCGAAGATTACCTCGGCTAGCGACTTCGGCTCGCGCGGCGCTCAGGCCTGTACGAGCGGCGGTGTCGGCCGGTCTTCGAGCGAGTGCTTGCCCGCCGCGCCGTCGCTGCCGGCGAGCGGATAGTCGCCGCTGAAGCACGCGTCGCAGTGGTTGGCGCGCTCGCCGCCGATCGCCTCGTAGACGCCGTCGAGCGAGAGGTAGTGCAGCGAGTCGCAGCCGAGCTCGGCGGCGACCTCGGCGGTCGTGCGCCCGTGCGCGATCATCTCCTCGCGCGTGGACATGTCGATGCCGTAGTGGCACGGGTGCTTGATCGGCGGCGCCGAGATCCGCATGTGCACCTCGGCGGCGCCGGCGTCGCGCAGCATCTGCACGATCTGGCGCGTCGTGTTGCCGCGCACGATCGAGTCGTCGACGACGACCAGCCGCTGGCCGACGATCACCTCCGGCAGCGGGTTGAACTTCAGCCGCAGGCCGTGCTTTCGCAGCTCCTGACCGGGCTGGATGAACGTCCGCGCGACGTAGCGGTTCTTGACGAAGCCGTCGTCCTGCGGCAGCCCCGCGGCACGCGCGAGCCCGCGCGCGGCGGCGTTGCCGGAGTCGGGCACGGCGATCACGACGTCGGCGTCGACGGGCGCCTCGCGCCACAGGATCTCGCCCATCCGACCGCGCGCGACCTGCAGCGCCTGGCCGTGCATGCGCGAGTCCGGGCGCGCGAAGTAGATGTACTCGAACACGCACAGCGCGCGCCGGCCGCCGGGCGCGACGAGCCGGCTCGACAGGCCGTCCTCGCCGAACGTGACCATCTCGCCCGGCTCGACGTCGCGCACGAGCTTCGCGCCGATGATGTCGAGCGCGCACGACTCGCTCGCGACGCAGTAGCGCGGCGGCGCGTCCGGGTCCTCCGGACCGGGTTCGAGCACGCCGATCGACAGCGGGCGCAGCCCGTGCGGATCGCGGAAGGCGACGACGCGGTCCTTCGTCATCACGACCGTCGAGAACGCGCCGCGCAGCCGCGGCATCACGGCCGCGATCGCGTCCTCGACGGACTCGGCCGGGTGCGTCGCGATCAGCGCGGCGATGATCTCCGAGTCCGACGTCGAGCTGAACGTGACGCCGTCCTCGAGCATCGCGTTGTGCAGCTCTACGGCGTTGATCAGATTGCCGTTGTGCGCCAGCGCGAGCTCGCGGCGCGAGCCGTTCGTGCCGTCCGAGCGCTGCACCGGCTGCGAGTTCTCCCACGCGTTCGAGCCGGTCGTCGAGTAGCGCACGTGGCCGATCGCAAGCTCGCCGGCGAGCGTACGCAGGTCGTTCTCGGTGAACACCTGATTGACGAGGCCAAGCTCGCGGCGCGTG
>DATHND010000044.1:0-36143 GCA_035486335.1 Solirubrobacteraceae bacterium | reverse complement strand
CTGACTCTCACGATCGCGGCGCCGGGAAAGACTCTCGCCGACGTGCCAAGGCTGCTCACCGACCGCGATTGGCAGGCCGAACTCGCCTCCAAAGTCGGCGACCCGGTACTCGAACCGTTTTGGGAGTGGTATGGCGAGATGTCCGATCCGCTGCGCGCACAGGTAAACGGCCCGCTCTTGAACAAGCTGCGCGCGTTTCTTCTACGCCGGCCGGTGCGCGCGATCATCGGCCAGTCACACACCACGCTCGATATCGCCCGCTGTATCAACGACGGGCGCCTGCTCCTATGCAAGCTCGCAAAGGGAACGCTCGGGGAGGACACAAGCAGGCTGCTCGGGTCATTCGTGTTCGCGCGGGTGTGGCAGGCGGCCTTGGCGCGTGCCGCCGTCGAGCCCGAGCGACGCGCGGATGCTGCCTGCTACGTCGATGAGGTTCACAACTACCTCAACCTGCCGACCCCGTTCGAGGACGTTCTCGCCGAGGCTCGGTCCTATCGACTGTCCCTGTGCCTCGCGCATCAGCACCTTGCGCAGCTCCCCCGCGATCTGCGCGAGGCGATCGGCGCTAACGCTCGCACTAAGGTCTATTTCCAAGCCTCACGCGACGACGCTGCCACGCTTGAGCGCGAGGTTAGGCCCGAGCTGTCGGCACACGACCTCGCACACCTGCCGCTGTATACGGCGGCCGTCCGTCTGTGCCACAACGGGCAACCGGGGCGCGCGTTCACACTAGGCACCGAGGCCCTGCCGCCCGCGATCCCTGGTCGGGCGGAGCTGGTGAGAGAGGCGGCCCGCCGGCAGAACGGCATACGCCGCGAGGAGTCAGAGGCGCGATTCGCGGCGAGCCAGAGGCAACCCGCCGTCTCGCCCGAGATTCGACGCGAACACTCCCAGCGAGGGCTGCCGGCCGTGACCGATCCGAGGTCCGTTACGGAGTCCAATGGTGGGTCCAATAGGAGTTCGGATTAAGCATGGAACCCCTGGAGCAGGTGAAACGAGCCGCCACGCACCAAATCGCGGCGCTCTCGAAAACCCGAAAAGTGAGGAGAACAGCAGAGAGAATGAGTGAAGGCACGCCCAAGGGCGAGCGACGCAGCCGCGTCACGGCCGAGCACGCCCTAAAGCTGGCAGCACACCTCACTGACCGGGATCGACGGATCGCCGTCGAGTGCTACGAGCAACACGTCCTGACAACCGACCAAATCAAGCGTCTGTACTTCCCCGGACTGAGGGGCGCAACCCGACGCCTGCATACGCTCTACGAGCTGCGCGTCCTTGACCGCTTCCGCCCGATCAGACCGAGAGGCGAGGGCACCGCCCCCTACCACTGGGTACTAGACGAGGCAGGCGCGCTCATCGTCGCTGACCACAAGGGCATCCCCCGCAGCGAGCTTCACTACAACCACGCCGACGCGCTTGGCCTCGCCGCGAGCCGCAACCTCACTCACCACGTCGAAAGCAACGAGTTCTTTACCCGCCTCGCCGTGGAGTCCAGCCGCGCGGGTGGCTCGCTCTCAGAGTGGTACGGCGTCCGCACGCTTGCCCACCTATTCGGCAACGCATCGGTCCCCGATGGCTACGGCGTGCTGACCATGCCTCGACGTGCGTCCCTCCACTTGCTCCTAGAGCTTGATCGCGGCACCGAGGCATCCCGTGTCCTGCGTAAGAAGGCCGAGGGCTACGCAAGGGCGCTGCCGCACAGTAGCCTCCGCGACCTCCGCCCCGTGGTGATCCTCGCCGTTCCGAGCGACCGCCGCGCCCAAACGGCCACCGCCGCCGTTGCTGGCACCGGAGCGCCGATCGCCGTCGTCGTCTGGTCGGCGACGAGCTGCGCCCCCGTGCTTCCGATCGCCGAACGCGCAAGCGCGGGATGACGCGCTCGCCGATGGTCAGCCGCGCCGCCGCCCGCGTCGTTTGGGCGTGGTGCTTTGGGCTGCGATCTGTCCGACGCGCGACCTGCTCAGGCCGATCGCTTCGGAGATTTCTTCGTAGCTCCAACCTTCGTCGGCTGCACGACGAACGAGGTAGTTTCGCGCCGATCGCGCCTCCTCGTGACGCTTCGAGGCAGCTTTGTATGCCGCCTCGACATCGCGCAGGGCCTTCGCGGTTATGCGTCGCTCGACAGACACTCCGCATCGGAATCTACTTGACGGACTGGCGGCGCCGAGTGGTGCTGCCACTTGTCACGTCTGCGCAACGAGTCGTCACCGCCCTGTCCCGTTGGACGGCTCGGGATGACCTTTCTGTTCTGCCCAGCCTCTCGCCCGCCGGCTTCCAATGAGCGCTGAACAACACATCCCCTCACCCACACGAGCTGACCGAGCGCGAGCCGGACGAGCTGATCGCTCGCGCCCGGAGCGAACACAGCCCGCTTGCCGCCGTATGGTGCCTATTCAGCGGCGGCAACGACAGCACCGTCCTCGCGCATCGTTGCCGCAGACATTACGACGCACTCGCTTTCATCGACACCGGCACGGCCGTTCCTGGTGTCATCGAGTTCGTCCGCGACTTCGCCCGCTGGATTAACAAGCCGCTTCGCATCCTCCACGCCGGAGACGCATACCGGCGGCTCGTACTCGGGGGAGCGATGAAGCGGAACGGGACAGTAGAGCCCGGCATCGGCTTTCCCGGCCCCGCGATGCACACGCGAGCGTACAAGTGCCTCAAGGAGCCTCACATATTGACGCTCCTGCGCGAGAGCAAGGAGGGTCACTCCCGGCGCTCGCGCGTGCTGTTCCTCACCGGCATACGACGGGCGGAGAGTCGTCGCCGTGCCAAGCGTGAACCGATCAACCGCTTGGGGCACACATCGGCAGTTTTCGTAAACCCGCTCATCAGTTGGACAGACCTCGACATGCTCCGCTATCGACACCAACACCGCCTGCCCGAGTCCGACGCCGCCGCCTTGATGCACCGATCGGGAGAGTGCAACTGCGGAGCGTTTGCGTCCGCTGCGCGCGAGCGCGCGATGCTCAAGGCGCTTTATCCCGAGTTCTTTGCACATATCGAAGCCTTGGAGGCTGAGGCCGAGGCGGCGGGCCTGCGATGGTGTCGCTGGGGCGGCTATGACCGCGAAGGGCGCCGCGCGACCGATCGCAATAGGCAGGCGCCGGGCCTGCTGTGCGAGTCCTGCGACAGCCGCCACGCATCCCCGGCCATACGTCAGCCGAAGGCGCCGCGCAAGCCTCGCTCCTCGGGCAGGCCGAACCTCACGCTCATCCAAGGCGGCGACCGAGCATCGAAGCCCGACGACGCCGGTTCCGAGCCGCAGTCATAAGCCCAAGAGGGCCGCGCAAGCCGTCGATTTCAAGACCCCTTGAAAATGTCTAGAGGTCTTGACATAATGAGCCTATGCTGACGAGCCTTCGACGCGAGCAAACGCACTCGGGCACGATACCCTCGGCCGCGCATCCGATCGCCGAGTGTCCCGTTCGGGGGTGTTTTCCGACCTTCCTCCTGTGTCTAGGGTCGCCCGCCGACGCCCACGCAACTGACCGATGGAGCCACACAGAATCAGCGACGGCAGCATCTCGCACATGCGAAGCCGGACGCCGACACAAATGCACTCCCCCTCAAGGTAGAACTCATCCCTTTGGAAGGGGAGGGTGGTCACACCTTGAGGACACAACAGCTCGCCGTGATCGTGAACCTATTGCGACGCGCGGCCGCCGAAGCCACGGAGAGGGACACGTCCTAAGCAGCCTCTTGTCTCAGCAGATGGCCGAGGGAAAGGTCAATACCCAATGAGATTCGCTTTTCTCGGCCGTACCTCCGATGAAGATGCGCAGGACCCATCGCTATCCATCCCGCGCCAGTTGGCGAGTTGCGAGACGATTGTCAAACCCCTCGGCGAGACAATCGTCGCGCACTATTGGGATATAGAGAGCGGGCGCAAGTTCCTCGACGTTCGCGGCAACGGCGCGGACGCGGCCCGCTTCAACATCGCAGTCCCGCGTGACGGTGGGATCAAGGACCTGCTCCGTGATGCCGCAACAGGGAGGTTCGACGCGGCGATTGTGGAGAGCATTGATCGCGTATCGCGGATGACGGCAGACTCAACACAGATAGAGCGGGAACTTGAACGAGTCGGCGTGGCTTTGTTTGCGGCCGACGAGCCGATGAATACAAACGCCACGTCGATCCTCACCCGGCGCGTCAAGCAGGGCATCGCCGAGTGGTATGTACGCGACCTCATGGAAAAGAGTCGTCGCGGGATGGAGGAGAGCGTCAGACAGGGTTGGCACACTGGCGGACGGGCGCCTTACGGCTACTCGCTTGAGCAGCACCCGCACCCGAATCCGAGCAAGGCGCGAGAAGGTAAGCACAAGCACCGGCTAATCCTTGATCCGCTTCGCGCACCTGTCGTCCTAATGATTTTCGAGGACTACTGCGTGCGCCTTCTCGGACTCGGCGAAATCTGCGAGAAGTTGAATCGCAACATCGAGAAGTATCCCGCGCCCGTCCCGAATCGCAAGGACGCCACCGACCTCGCGCACACATGGAGTCGATCGGTCATTTACGCGATGCTGCGCAATCCCAAGTACACCGGATTCAACGTGTGGGGACGCAATGACAAGCGACGCGGACGCCAACAGATTCGACCCCGCGACGAGTGGGTTTGGAGCGCAGCTCCGACCCACGAGCCGATCGTGTCGAGAGAGCTATTCGAGATGGTTGAGGGGCGAGCGCAGCGGAACGCGCAAGCGACTAAGGCCGGGATGACTCGTCAGAGCCACAAAAACGTCAAGCCGCAGGCGCGACGCCTCTACCCCCTCCGTGGTCGCGTGCGCTGCGCAATGTGCGGACACAGCATGGAGGGCTCTCACCAAAAGGGCTCCAACTGGTATCGCTGCCAGTACGCTCGACGCCGCAGCGACTCGGCTGCCACCGTGGCGGATCACCCGAAGGTACTAGGGATCAAGGAGGAAAGGCTGCTCGGCCCGATCCTCGACTTTCTCAGCCGCCGGATATTTAGCGCCGATCGCCTGCGCCTCCTGAGAGACGAACTCGCGGCCTCGACCGTCTCATCCTGGGAGGAGCACGCAGCCGAAGCCAGCCGCCTTGAAGGCGAGCTAAGCAAGGTCAACCGCGCGCTTCGGGCTCAGACGTTGAGGCTAGAGGAGCACGAGGACCCAACCCACCCGATCGTTGCGCTCGCTAGTGAGCGTATCGTGGAGTTGAGCACTCAGAAGGCTGCCATCGCAGACGCGCTCGACGCGCTCTCGGCAAAGCGTCCCGCAGGGCACCGTCCCGATGAAGTCATGGCAATGCTGGATGCTGTTCCCGACCTGCGGCCGACCATCGAGACGGCGAGCGAGGAGGAGCTTGCGGAGATTTTCCGGGCCTTCGACGTGAGGATGACCTACGACAAGAGCCGCCAACTACTCGGCTTCTCTGCGACGATCACATCCGAGCTGCTGCCAGACCTCAACGAAAGCGACCGCCCCGAGGGACGGTCGCGGGTTAGTGACATAGCGGGGGCGGGATTCGAACCCGCGACCTTCGGGTTATGAGCCCGACGAGCTACCAGACTGCTCCACCCCGCGTCGCTCCCTTTGTTGTAGCAAAGATCGCGCATGTCCGAACCCATCGGAGCGCGCGCCGCAGGCCAAGCCGGATCAGACACGCGCGAGCGCGATCGATGCTCGCCGAGCGGGCGGCTCCGCGATCGATGCTCGCGGAGCCGCCGGCGTCCGCGGCGGTCGGCGCCGCCGCGTCCCGCCGCCAAGCGTCGCCCGACGTCTACGATCCCGCCGGTGCGCGTCGCCGTCGTCGACATTGGAACGAACTCGACGCGCCTGTTGATCGCCGACGTCGATCGCGAGACGGGCGCGCTCGAGCAGCTCGCGCGCGAGTCGCGCGTCACGCGCCTCGGCGAGGGCGTCGACGCGAGCGGCGCACTGAGCGATGCGGCGATCGACCGCGTCATCGCGACGCTCGCCGACTATCGCGCGCAGATCGACGCGCACGACTGCGAGACGAACCTCGCCGTGCTCACCTCGGCCGTCCGCGACGCGTCCAATGGCGCTGCGTTCGCCGAGCGCGTCCGCGACGACTTCGCCCTCAACGCGCGCGTGCTGCGCGGCGAGGAAGAGGCGCAGCTGACGTTCCTCGGCGCGATGTCCGGCCGATCGACTGGATCGAACGCCGACGGCGCCGGCGCGGGCGCTAGCGCACGCGCTGGCGCTGACGAGCCGACGGTCGTGATCGACATCGGCGGCGGCTCGACCGAGTTCATCGTCGGCGTCGGCAGGACCGCGGGCTTCCACGTCTCGCTGCAAGCCGGCGTCGTGCGCATGAGCGAGCGCCACATCCACACTGACCCGCCCGAGCCGCGCGAGCTGCAGGACCTTGCCGCCGACGTGCACCAGACGTTCCTCGACGGCCTCCCGTATGACGAGCGCGACCCTGTCACGCGCGGCATCGCCGTCGCCGGCACCGCCACGTCCGCCGCCGCGATCGACCAGGAGCTCGACCCGTACGACCCCGAACGCGTCGACGGCTACCCGCTGCTGCTCGGCGCCGTCGAACTGCTGCTCGCGCGCCTCGCCGACATCGACGAAGCGCGCCGCCGCGAGGTCGTCGGCCTGCATCCCGACCGCGCGCCGACGATCGTCGCCGGGATGATCGTGCTGTCCGAGGCGATGCGCGCGTTCGACCTCGAGCAGGTCGAAGTCTCAGAGCACGACATCCTCCACGGCGGCGCGCTGCGCCTCGCCGGCGTTGGCTAAGCCAGGTTCGACTTGCGCGGGTACACGACGTTCGGGTCCGTCAGCACGTTGACGAGCGCCGGCTTGCCCGACGAGAACGCGCGCTCGATCGCCGGCTGCACGTCCTGCGGCTGGCGGACCAGCTCGCCGTGGCCGCCGAGCGCCTCGACGACCTCGTCGTAGCGCGTTTCCGGTCGCAGCTCAGCCGCGACCGAGTAACCGTAGAGGAACTCCATCGGATGCTTCTCGAGCGCCCAAATCCCGTTGTTGCCCATTACCGCGACGACGTTCACGCCGTGGCGCGCGAGCGTGTCGAACTCCATTCCCGAGAAGCCGAACGCGCCGTCGCCGATCAGCAGCACGACCTGACGCTCCGGGTGCGCGAGCTTCGCCGCAAGCGCGTATCCCGGACCCGTCCCGAGACAGCCGAACGGCCCCGGATCGAGCCAGCACCCCGGCTGGTAGCTGTCGATCACGCGTCCCGCATACGAGACGTAGTCGCCGCCGTCGCCGATCACGATCGCGTCGCGGTCGAGCACCTGCCCGAGCTCGGCGTACAGGCGCATCGGGTGCAGCGGCGCGCGCGCGTCCTCGCGCTCAGCGCGCTCGGCCTCGCGCCGCTCCGTCTCGGTCTTGCGCAGCTGCGCGATCCACGGCTCGCTCGCCAGCGCGCGATCGCCGGCCGCGAAACGCAGGTCCGAGAGCGACGCGTCGAGCGCCCCGTAGCACTCGGCCGCGACCGGCCGCGGGTGCGCGCGCTCCGGTTCGGCGACGTCGAGCACGACGATCTCCGTGTCCTCGCCGAATGCCGCGCCGAACGCCAGGCGGAAATCCATCGGCACGCCGATCACGAGCGCCACGTCAGCGCCCTTCAGCCCCTGCGAGCGCGCTCGCGAGAAGAACAGCTCGTGGTCAGCCGGCACGCACCCGCGCGCCAGGCCGTTGAGGAACACCGGCACGCGCAGCGTCTGCGCCAGCTCGAGCAGCGTCTGCTCGCCGCGCCCCCAGTACAGATCGGTCCCCGCCATCACGACCGGGCGCTCGGCCTCGCGCAGCAGCTCGCCCGCGCGTTCGATCGCCGCCGACGACGCGCGCGCCGGTGCGCTCTCCTGCTCCGTCGGCTCCGGCTCGGCAGCCTCCATGAATACGTAGTCGAGCGGGAAGTCGACAAACGCCGGACCGCCGTGCGGCGCCGTCGCCGCTCCAAACGCGAGATCCACCAGCGATGGGATCTCCTCCGTCGCGCCCGCCGTCACCGCCAGCTTCGTCAACGGCCGCACGAACGGCACGTGGTCGATCTCCTGCAGCGACCCCTGTCCCCAGCGCAGCGCCGGCGCGCGCCCGCCGAGCACGATCATCGGCGAGTGGTTCGCCTGCGCCGACGCCATCGCGCTGATCCCGTTCGTCACGCCCGGCCCGGCCGTCAGCGCGCACACGCCCGGCTCGCGCGTGACCTTCGCCCAGCCCTCCGCCGCGAACGCCGCCGTCGACTCGTGGCGCACGTCGACGATCTCGATCCCCTCCTCGCGGCAGCCGTCGTAGATCGAGAACAGGTGGCCGCCCGACAGCGTGAACAGCTTGCTCACGCCGTGCGCCTTCAACCGGCGCGCGACCAGCCGCCCGCCGTGGAACGTCGCGACCTCCTGCGTGCTCTCGCTCGCCACCGGCGCGATCCTATCCGCTCGCCTGAGAATGCGCCCGTGCGCCGCATGCGCTCGACGCTTCCAACGCACCGCTGCGCCGACCTCGCGAACCGGCGAGTGCCCGGGGTGGGAGTCGAACCCACAATCGCCGTCAAGGCCATCGATTTTAAATCGAGCGCGTCTACCGTTCCGCCACCCGGGCTGGGCAATCGGGGGCCAGTCTAGGCGAGCCGCAATCCGTCCGCCAAAGCCGCAACTCGGGCGTTGTTAGCGTGTATTTAGGTCTGGATGAGGTAATCACTCCGTATGGAGGCGTCTGCGCTAACACATTCCGCCGCCCGGCCCGCACTGCGCGGGCCGACGCCGCTGTTGCGCCTGCAGTCGGACGAGCGCCTGATCGCGCTCACGCGCCGCGGCCAGCACGCCGCGTTCGAGGTGCTCTGCGCGCGCTACCAGTCGCGCCTGCTGTCGTTCTGCCGACACATGCTCGGCTCGCGCGAGGACGCCGAGGACGTGCTGCAGGAGGTCTTCGCCGCCGCGTTCAACGCCGTCCTCGCCGACGAGCGTGAGATCAACGTCCGTCCCTGGCTCTACCGCATCGCGCGCAACCGCTCGCTCAACCACCTCCGGCGCGCGTCCGCCGTCGGCGTCGACTCGATGGACGTGCACTTCGCCGACCACGGCATGTCGACCGGCGATCGCGCGATCCGGCGCGAGAGCTTCCGCGAGCTGCTCGCCGACGTGCACGACCTGCCCGAGACCCAGCGCACCGCGCTGCTGCTGCGCGAGATCGACGCGCTCTCCTACGAGCAGATCGCGCACGCGATGGAGACGACCGTGCCGTCAGTCAAGTCGCTGCTCGTGCGCGCGCGCATCTCGCTCGCCGAGGCCGCCGAGGCGCGCAAGCTGAGCTGCGCCGAGGTGCGCCTCGAGCTCGGCGAGGTCGCCGAGGGGCTCGTCAAGCTGAGCGCGCCCGCGCGGCGCCACGTGCGCGGCTGCGAGCGCTGCCGCTCGTTCAAGCGCCAGCTGAAGGAGAACAACACCGCGCTCGCCGCGATCCTGCCCGTCGCGCCGCTCCTGATGTTCAAGAAGCTGCTGCTCGCAAAGCTCGGCTCCGCCGGCAGCGCGCACGTCGCCGGCGGCGCCGGAGCGACCGTCGGCGCCGGCGCCGCCGCCGCCGGCGGCGCCGGAGCGACGACCGGCGGCATCTTCACCCTCGGCGCCGGCGCGCTCGCGACGAAGGCCGTCGCCGGGCTGGCCGCCGCCGCGATCGTCGGCGCCGGCGCGGTCGCCGCCGACCAGCCGAGCCATCACCGCCACCACGCGCACGCCGCCGCGACAGCCGACGCGTCCTCGCACTCCGCAGCCGAACCGCTCGTCGTCGCCGAGCGCACGCAGCCGGTCAGCAGCGTCGTCGCCCGCGCCCCGCGCGTCGTGCTCGCCGGCGCCGCACATCGCCCGCGCGCCAATCACGCGCTCGCCGCCGCCGCACTGCTCGCCAAGAAGCAGCCGCCGAAGCCCGCGCCTGCCGCCGTCGCCGCCCCGGCCAAGCCGGCTGCGCCGGTCGCGCCCGCACCGCAGGTCACCGAGGTCACCGCCGAGTCGACGCAGCTGCCAAGCGCCGCGACCGCCAATGGGCAGACGACGAGCCCCGCAACGCCTCCCGCGACCACGCCCGCGACGACCACGAGCCCGGCTCCGATCCCGGCGTCGGCCCCGCCGACGACCACCACGACCGCCGGCACGACGACGACCGACCCAGCGCCGCCGGCCGAAACGCCGAGCGCATCGAGCACGACGTCGAGCGCCGGCGCCGCGACCACGCCCGCGCCTCCGACCACGCCCGCGCCTCCGATCAGCACCGAACAGGCGGCCACGCCCGCTCCCGCCGCGCCACAAGTCGAGGCCGGCCCGGCGCAGGAAGCGAGCGCGTCGACGAGCGCAATCGCGTCGGCCACGCACAAGAGCGCCCATCTGCTCGGTCATCGCTGGGGCGCCAAAGTGCGTCCCGCCGCCGGCTGAGCCGGCGTCACGGCGTCAGCCGAGCGTCATCGTCTTCAGCGGCCGCAACAGGATGCCTGTCGTGGCGACTTCCAGCGGCGAGGTGACCTGAGCGTTCGCCGTCGGCGAGGTCAGCATCACGATCGTCACGCCTTCGCGCGCGCGCGGCCGTTCGGGTAGCAGCAGCACATTGCGCCCCCACATCGTGCGCCCTTGCACGCGCGTCGTATAGAGAACCTCGTACGCCGTCACCGAGTTGACGCGCGTCTTGCCCTCGCCGCGCAGCACGAAGTCCGTGTCGCGCGCCTGCAGCGTGCGGATGTAGCCGGCCGCGTACACCGGCATCTCACCGGTCTCTTCGCCCGTGTACGGCGGCACCGTCAGCGGTCCGACGGCAAACGAGTCCTCCAGGCGACCCGCCTTGCCGTGGCGCTCGAGCCTGACGAAGCCGCCCGCTTCCGGCGCGACGCGATACAAGCTCCTGTAGCTGAAGCTGAACGGCACGCTGCCGCCGTGCGAGTAGTGCCCGTTCTCGAGCGTGAAGAACGCGCCGACCGCCAGCACGACCAGGCCGGCGACGAGCGCCAGCGTGAGCGCGCGCACGAGCGCCGACGAAGAGCGCCACCAAGGTGACAGCAGCCGACCGAGCGTCGGCCCGTACGCCGCCTTGATCGGCACGGCCGGCATTCCTCCGCCGCCTACTCCCCGATCGAGAACAGCGCTTCGAGGTCGTGACGCGAGAACGCTGCGAACGCGACCATCGTCTGCGTGCGCAGCACGCCCGACAGGCCGCCGATCTCCGTCGTCACGACGTCCGCAAGCTGCTCGTGGTCCGGCACGCGCACGATCGCGACGAAGTCCCACTCGCCCGTCACCGAGTACGCCTCGGCGACCCCCTCGATGTCGGCCAGCTCGCCGCCTAGCGTCGAGAGCGCGTCGCGCTCCGCCTCGATCAGCACCACCGCGTTCGTCATCGCCATCGACCGCCCATCATAAGGACCGCCCGCCCGGCTCACGCCTCGCCGTGCGCGACGCTCTGAAGCCCGAGCCCGACGAGCAGCCCGAGCACACCGCCGGTCACGCCCGCCAGCCAGCTCGTCTGCGGCAGCACGACGAGCAGACGGTTGCTCCCGCCCAACAGCCAAGCGGCTTCCGGCAGGACGAACGGGATCGCGAGCATCAACGCGGCCAGCGCGCCGGCGCCGAGCAGGTCGCCCTCGTAGTAGTGCCCGGCACGCGCCGCGCGCACGTCGGGCGCGGCCCACGCCATCAGCAGCGCAAGCGCGCCCGCGCTGCCGCCGGAGAGGACCGGCAGCGGATACACAGCAAGCGCCACCAGCGCAGCGCTGACGGCGGCGCCGAGGAACAACGCCAACACGACGATCGGGCCGTAGCGGCGCTCGAGCAGCCATCCGAAGATCGCGATCACGAGCAGCGTGAAGAACGCGTACCAGCCGTTCAGGTACGCGATCTGGCTGCTGAACAGCTTCCACCAGTCGCCGTGCAGCGGCCCGACGATCACGAACTTGTCCGCGAGCACGTACCCGCCGCGGAGCAGCACCCACACGATCGCGCTCGCGGCGACGAGCGCGATCGTCGCGTACGGCCGCGCGGCGATCGTCGCCGCAAGCACCGGCCGCGGCGCGCGGCGCGAGCCGATTTCCGGCGCGACCGCGCCACCGCCGCCGCCGCGTCCGCTCAGGCGAGCGAGCAACCCACGGCGCGGCGGACGTCCGGAGCCGCCGGCGCGCGGGATCTTCGGCGCGCGCCGACGCAGGCGGTGGCCGCAGTACGGGCACTCGGTGATGTACGGGCTTACCTCCGATCCGCAGTTCTTGCAGACGACGAACAGATCCGCACCGGAAGACATCGTCGGTCCATTCTAAGGACCTGCCGAGCACCGGCCGCCGCCCTGCTCCGGTCGCCTCCCCTGCAGGCGATCAGCCCTGCTCGCCACGCCTTTGCGATACTCAAAGCCATGACTCTCGGCTACGACCAGAAGCTCTACATACTTGCTTTCGACCACCGCGGCTCGTTCCAGAAGAAGTTCTTCGGCATCCAGGGAGAGCCCGACGCGGAGCAGACCGCGATCATCGCCGACGCCAAGCACCTGATCTTCGAGGGCATGCTGCAGGCCGTCGGCTCGGGCGCCGACGCGTCGCTCACCGGCGTGCTCGTCGACGAGCAGTTCGGCTCGACCGTGCCGCAAGAGGCGCGCGAGCGCGGGCTCAAGCTCGCGATGCCCGCCGAGCGCTCTGGGCAGAGCACGTTCGACTTCGAGTACGGCGAGGACTTCGGCGAGCACATCCTGCGCTTCGATCCCGACTTCACGAAGGTGCTCGTCCGCTACAACCCCGACGGCGACGCCGCCGCCAACGGCGAGCAGCTGACCAAGCTCAAGCGGCTCAGCGACTGGCTCAAACAGCACGATCGCAAGTTCCTGTTCGAGCTGCTCGTGCCCGCCGAGCCGGCTCAGCTCGAATCCGTCGGCGGCGACGGCGATCGCTACGACACGGAGCTGCGTCCGGAGTTGATGCGCCGCGCGATCGCCGAGATACAGGACGCGGGCATCGATGTCGACATCTGGAAGATCGAGGGCGTCGATGCGCGCTCCGACGACGAAATGCTCGTCGAGCAAGCCCGCTCCGGCGGCCGCGACGGCGTCGTCTGCGTCGTGCTCGGTCGCGGCGCCAACGACGACAAGGTCGATCAATGGCTCCGCGCCGCAGCTCCGGTCGACGGCTTCGTCGGCTTCGCGATCGGTCGCTCGATCTGGTGGGACCCGCTCAAAGCGTACGTCGACGGCAAGATCGAGCGCTCGGAGGGCGCGCGCAAGATCGCCGAGAACTATCTGCGCTTCGTCCAGGTCTACGAGCGCGCCGAGGGCAAGACGCCCGTCGCCTCCTAGCTCGCGGTGGCCTCGATGAGGATGCGCCAGAGCCTCGCGGAGTTTGAGCGCGCGCTCGCCAAAGAGATCTCACTCGACCGCCACCGGCGCGACTCGCTACGCCGAACGGCTGAGCAGCGCACGCTCAAGCGCGAGGTCGAGCGCCGTCACAAGCGCGGCTCGATGCGCTTCGTGCTGCTCGTGCTGACGCTGATCCTGACGGCCGTCGTCGTGACCGTCGTGATGTTCCGGACGCTCTACCTCTTGCTCGGCTAGGACGCCGGGCCAGGGTGGTAGACGACAGGCCGTAGACGGCCGCTGATCAAGCCTCGCAAGGACGCAGAGAGCGTGGGCGACGTGCCATCCCCCTGCCTAGCGGCGCGAGGAGCAAGCGCTGCAAGGACGCAGGGAGCGTGGCGTGCGGACAGCACGTGAGCGACCGAGGACGCCGCAGCGCGCCGCTCATCGCGTCGCTAGGCGCGGTCGTCTGCGCCGAGGTCGCCGAGCGCGTCGTTCACTTCGGCCGGCGACGAGGACTCGAGCGACGTGCCGTCGGCCGCAGCGGCGGCGTCCTCGCGGTGAATCTCCAGGTAGATCTCCTTGCGGAACACCGGGATCTCCTGCGGAGCCTGGATGCCGATGCGCACCTTCTCGCCCATGACCGACAGGACCGAGACCTCCACGTCATCGCCGATCATGATGCTCTGGTTGGACTTGCGCGTCAGAACCAGCATTCAGTGCACCTTCCTGTTGGCCGCTCGCCCGGCGCTGCCCCCATCCCGGCGGTTCGCCAAGCATAGTCTGAGCACCGGGGGAAAGCCAGCACCGTTCACGCTATCTGGGGGCAACCGGCGCAGGCTGCGCGCGCCGCGACCGTGCGCCTGCGCGTCGCGCCCGATATTCGCAGAGTACGAATCCGCATTCGAGTCAGGCGACTGCCGATTCGGCTCCAGGCGATTCCCGCCCCCCACCTCGCGCCGCTTCGTTCGCATGCTGCGACTCGTCTCCCAGCATGCGCTAGTCTCCCGGACCGTCGATGCCTCGTAAGTCCTTGCGACCGAACCTCAACCAGATCCGCGCTTGGGTAAGGCAGGGTCGCACCGACGCATGGGTCGCGCATCAGCTAGAGGTGAGCGTGAGAGACATCGAACAGTTCAAGCGCCAGAACGATCTCGTCGAGGAGGACGCCGCCGAGGGCGCGAGCAGCACCACCGAGTACCCCGACGAGATCGACCTGCGCGCCGAGGACGACGCGCTGATCGCCGCCGAGCTCGAGGCCGCCGAACTGGCCGCCGAGAGAGCGCGCGCGGAGGCGAAGGAGAAGGCCGAGCAGGACGGCGACTCCGAGGAGGCCGACGACGGCGACGACGAGAGCCCGCGGCCGCGCACGCGACGCCGACGCGGAGGCCGCGGTCGCCGCGTGCTCGGCTCACGCTCCGGCGGCGCCAGCAACTCCGGTCCGCTCGAGGGGACGTTCGATCACGGCGAGGAGGGCTACGGACTGTGGCTCGACCCCGCGATCCAGGACAACCCGATCTACGCCGAGCACTGGGCCGGACACCGGCCGGTCGAGGTCGCGGTCGAAGAGGACTGCATTGTGATCCGCCGCGTCGGCGACGACGACTAGCGAACCGTCGACGCGGCGCGGAGCTGCGTCCTCGGTCGCTCGTGTGCAGAGCACACTTCGCTCCCTGCGTCCTTGCTCCGCTTGATCGACGGCCCGCTAGGAGCGAAGGGCACCCCTCAACCGTTTTGCGCAACCTCACGGCGGCCGCCGGCGTAGTCGGCCGCCTCGCGCAGGTAGCGCCCGAACGCGGCGTCGACGACGACGCCCGAGTCCCACGCCCACGGCTCGTCCGGCGCGACGCTCGTCGCGATCTGCAGGCACCACGACGTCCCGCGTTCGTAGAGCGCGACGAGCTCGTCGGAGGAGAAGCGCCCGCCGAGCCGGCGTCGCAGCTCGGCGACGAGCGCGTCCGTCGCGCGCTCCATCGCGCGCCGGCGCTCGGGCGGCTCCGCGCGCAGTCGCCGCTCGCCGTGCTGCCATTGATAGTTGGCGTTCTCGAACGACACGCGCCGCCGAGGCTAGCAGCGCCGATCGAGCCGCCGCGAGCGGCTCAGTTGGCCGGCAGGCCGCCGAGCTCGTACTGCAGCTCGTTCGACCGCTTCATCCCGAGGCGACGCGCCTCGGCTTCGATCGTCCCCTGACGACCGAGCGCTTCGTGCTGGCGCGCGAGCGATGCATGTTCGCGTTCGAGCGTCGCCACGGCCGCTTTCTCGCGCCGCGACTGGCCCCACGTCGAGTACATGTGCAGGCCGGCGCTCAGATACAGGTACAGGAGCGCCGCGAGCACGCACAGCATCGTCAGGCGCCCGACGCGATCCCAGCGCACGCGCGGGATCGCGCCCGACGCCGCGCGTGCGGGCTTGCTCGGGCGCTTGCGGCGAGCAGCGACCGGGCGTGCGGCACGGGCTCGGTCGGCATACGCTTGCGGCATCTGAACGCCTTTCGCGGCCGTCGCGAAAGCTCCTTCCGCGATCGGCGAAAAGCGATCGGCGAAGGGAAGCGTTCGGCGAAGCGCCGCGAACGCGATCAGCGAAAGGCCGCGCGCCCCGGGAACTGCGCGTCGGCGCCGAGCTGCTCCTCGATCCGCAGCAGTTGGTTGTACTTCGCGACGCGATCCGAGCGCGACGGCGCTCCAGTCTTGATCTGCCCGCAGCCCGTGGCGACCGCGAGGTCGGCGATCGTGACGTCCTCGGTCTCGCCCGAGCGGTGGCTCATCACCGCGCTGTAGCCGGCCTCGCGCGCCATCGCGATCGCGTCGAGCGTCTCCGAGAGCGTGCCGATCTGGTTGACCTTCAACAGGATCGAGTTGGCGACGCCGCGCTCGATCCCGCGCCGCAGGCGCTCGGTGTTCGTCACGAACAGATCGTCGCCGACGAGCTGAACGCTCGAGCCGACGCGATCGGTCAACGTCTTCCACCCGTCCCAATCCTCCTCGTCCATGCCGTCCTCGATCGACACGATCGGGTAGCGCGCCGCCAGTTCGGCCCAGTAGGAGGCGAGCTCGTCGGCGCTGAGCGTGCGCCGCTCGTGCTCGAGCGTGTATACGCCGTCGCGGAACAGCTCGCTCGTCGCCGGGTCGAGCGCGATCGCGACGTCGGCGCCCGGCTCGTAGCCGGCGGCCTCGATGCCGGCGAGCAGCATCTTCAGCGCGTCCTCGTTCGAGCCGAGGTCCGGCGCGAAGCCACCCTCGTCGCCGACGGACGTCGCAAGGCCGCGCTCGTGCAGCGTGCGCTTCAGCGCGTGGAACACCTCGGCGCCGATCCGCAGGCACTCCGAGAACGTCGGCGCGCCGCACGGCACGATCATGAACTCCTGGAAGTCGACCTTGTTGTCGGCGTGCGCGCCGCCGTTGAGCACGTTCATCATCGGCACCGGCATCACCCGCGCCGCGTCGCCGCCGAGATAGCGCCACAGCGCAAGACCCTCCTCGGCCGCCTGCGCGTGCGCCGCCGCGAGCGACACGCCGAGGATCGCGTTGGCGCCGAGCCGCGACTTGTTCTGCGTGCCGTCGAGCGCGATCAGCGCGTCGTCGAGCGCGCGCTGGTCGGCTGCGTCGAGCCCGCCGACCGCCTCGGCGATCTCGCCGTTGACGTTCGCGACGGCGCGCGAGACGCCCTTGCCTTCCCACGCCGGCCCGCCGTCGCGCAGCTCCGTCGCCTCGAACTCGCCAGTCGAAGCGCCCGACGGGACCGCGGCGTGTCCGTGCGCTCCGGAGCGCAAGCCGAGCTCGACCTCGATCGTCGGGTTTCCGCGACTGTCGAGGATCTGGCGCGCATGGACGCGCTCGACCTGGCTCACGCCGCTGCTATTTGGTCGACGTCGTCGACGGTGTCGTCGTCGACGGCGCGGCGGTCGATGGCGCGGCGGTTGAGGTCGTCTTCGGCGCTTTGTAGCCCTTGCAGTCCTGGACCATGTAGCCCGAGCGACATTCCGTTTTCGCCATCCACTTCTTTTTGAATTCCTTGACGAACGCGCTCAGCGCCGACTGCTGCTGCGTCGCAGTCAGCTGTGACCTGATCGACGTTTCGGCCTGCTTCAGCGTCTGCTGGCTACCCGGCGTGGTCGACTGGACCTCGAAGATGTAGTAACCGAACGGCGTCTTGACCGGCCCCGAGAGGACGTTCTTCTGCGCCGAGAAGATCGCTTCGTCGAGCGCCTTCTCCTCCTGGCCCTTGACGACGCCCGGCAGCTTGCCGCCGTTGGCCTTGCTCGTCGGATCGATCGACACGCGCTTGGCGACGCTTTCAAAGCTCTTGCCCGATGCGATTTCCTGCTTCGCCTTCTTCGCTTCGGCTTCGCCCTTCGTCAGGATGATCAGGATGTTCCGCTTTTCGGCGACTTCAAAGCGCTTCGGATTTTCTTTGAAGTACTTTTCGATCTGGGCCGTCGTGACTTTCGACTTCTGTTTGACGATCTTCTGCTGGATCTTCGACGAGAGCAGGTTGAGCTTCACGCGCAGCAGCAGATCAGAAACGGTCTGGCCGGACATTTTCAGGAATTTTTCGAATTCCACGGCCTTCGGGAACTGCTGGTTCTTGATTTTTTCAAACTGCTTCTTGACTTCGGCGTCGGACACCTTCACACCGAGCGAGCCCGCTTCGCCGAGCACCCAGTTCGAGGAGATCAGGAAGCCGAGCACCTCCTGCTGCAGCGACTTGTACTCCTGTTCGCACTGCGACTTCAGCTGCGCCTCACTCGGCGCCGCCTGGCCTTTGACCGGTTTCGCGGCGGCTTTCGCCTGAGCGATGCACGCCGTGTAGCTCGGCGGTTCCGGCACCGCCGGTTTCGAGCTCGTCGCCGCGGTCGACGCCGCGGCGACGCCCAGCCAGTGGTTGTACGTGGCCTTCGTGATCGATTTCCCATCGACCGTGACGACCGCGTCGCCTGGAATCCCGCCGCACGCGGCAAACGCCACGACGGCAAACAAAACGGCGCCAAGCGCCGCGAAGATACGGAATGCTCTGGGCACGACGCGGGCACTCTAGCGAAAGTGCCTCAGCCGTGCGTAACGAGCAGCTAATGCTTTCTGAAAGACGCTCGTCTATGCGGCCTCGCGCATCACCGCAAGCAGCACGTCGGCCGCCTTGACCACCGACGGGAAGCGCTCGACCTCGTCGTGCGGCACGCGCATCGACATCTGCGCGCGGCCCGACTCGTACAGCGCCTCCGGCAGCTCCTCGCGCAGCCGCTTCGCGCGACGCGAGTCGAGCTCGATCGGGACGACCGCGAGACGGTCGCCGCGGAAGCTGACCGTGCGCGCGCCAGCCTCGCCGAACTTGATCCGCGCGCGCTGCAGCGCCAGCAGGTTCTCGAGCGGCTCGGGCACCGGCCCGAAGCGATCCTCGAGCTCGGCGCGAAGACCTTCGACGTCTGCGACCTCGAGCGCACCGGCGACGCGACGGTGGACGTCGATCTTCGCCTGCTCGTAGGCGATGTAGTCGGCCGGCACGTACGCGTCGACGTTGACGTCGAGCCGTACCGGGTCCGCGCGCTCGCCGGCCCCATCCGACCCCTCGCCCGCCTCGCGTTCGGCGGCGGCGACCGCTTCGTCGAGCATCTGCATGTACAGCTCGAAGCCGAGCGCCGCGACGTGGCCCGACTGCTCGTCGCCGAGCAGGTTGCCGGCGCCGCGAATCTCCAGGTCGCGCATCGCGATCTTGAAGCCCGCGCCGAGCTCGGTGTAGTCCGACAGCGCCGACAGCCGCTGCGCCGCCTCCTCGCTGAGCGCGCGCGCCGAGTCGTACAGCAGGTACGCGTACGCGCGCTCGCGGCTGCGCCCGACACGCCCGCGGATCTGGTAGAGCTGCGCCAGCCCGAACGCGTCGGCGTGCTCGACGATCAGCGTGTTCGCATGCGGGATGTCGATCCCCGACTCGATGATCGACGTGCACACGAGCACGTCGGCGCCGCCGCGCAGGTAGTCGAGCATCACGGCCTCTAGCTCGCCCTCGCCCATCTGCCCGTGCGCGACCGCAAAGCGCACGCCGGGGCACAGCGCGCGCAGCCGCTCGGCCGTCTCGTCGATCGACTCGACGCGGTTGTGCAGGAAGAACGCTTGGCCGCCGCGCGCGTGCTCGCGCACGACCGCGCGCTTGACGAGCTCCTCCTCGTACTCGCCGACGAACGTCTTGACCGGCCGCCGACCCTCCGGCGGCGTCTCGATCACCGAGATGTCGCGCAGCCCCGCGAGCGACATCTGCAGCGTCCGCGGGATCGGCGTCGCCGACATCGAGATCACGTCGACGCGCAGCTTCATCTGGCGCAACAGCTCCTTCTGCTTGACGCCGAAGCGCTGCTCCTCGTCGACGATCAGCAGGCCCAGGTCCTTCGCGCGCACGTCGCGCGAGAGCACGCGATGCGTGCCGATCAGGATGTCGACGCGACCCGCGGCAAAGCCCTTGATCGCCTCTTTCTGCTCGGCCGCCGTGCGAAAGCGCGAGACGTGGTCGATCGTGAACGGATAGTCGGCGAGACGCTCGGAGAACGTGCCGTAATGCTGCATCGCGAGGATCGTCGTCGGCGCGAGCATCAGCACCTGCTTGCCGTCCTGCGCCGCCTTGAACGCCGCGCGCAATGCGACCTCGGTCTTGCCATAGCCGACGTCGCCGCAGATCAGCCGGTCCATCGGGCGCGGCGCCTCCATGTCGGCCTTGACCAGCTCGATCGCCTCGCGCTGGTCGGGCGTCTCGGTGAACGCGAACGCCTGCTCGAACTCGCGCAGCCAGTCGCTGTCCTCGGCGAACGCGTAGCCCGTCCGCCGGCGGCGCTCGGCATACAGCCCGAGCAGCTCGCCCGAGAGCTCCTGCGCGGCGCGGCGCGCGCGCGCCTTCATCGTCTCCCAGCGCGTGCCGCCGAGCTTCGACAGCGGCGGGTTCTCCCCGCCGGCGCCGACGTAACGCGAGATCTTCGCCAGCTGGTCCGTCGGCACGAACACGCGGTCGTCGCCCTGGTATTCGAGGTACAGGTAGTCGCGCGTGACGTTCGCGACCGTGCGCGTCTCAAAGCCCGCGAAGCGCGCGACGCCGTGGTCCTCGTGCACGACGACGTCGCCCGCGCGCAGTTCGGCGAACGAGCGCAGCGCACCGCGCCGCGCGCCCCCGCGTCCACCCCGCCCCGCCTCGCCTCGATCCGCGCCGCCGCGCTCGGCCCGGCGCCGGCGCAGCAGCCGGTGTTCGGGGAACACCGCGAGCTTCAGCGACGGCGCGACGAACCCCTCGCGCAGCGACGCCGCCGCGAAGCGCAACGACGGCTGGGCACCGCGCCCGGATGGCGTGGTCGGCGACAGTCCCGCGTCGACGCCCTCGCCGAGCCAGCTCGCTTTCAGGCTGCCGAGGTTGTACGCCGCGCGCTCGCCCTCGCCGCGGCGCGGGAACGCGACGACCGTCCGGTAGCCCGAGCGCACGAGCTTCTCGAGCTCCGGCTCGGCGTCTGCGAGCGAGCGCGCGGCCGTGTCGGCGGCCTGCGCGCGAAGCTCGATCGGCTGGTCGCCGGAGATCGCCGACAGCCAGATCCGCGCGCGCCCTGCGACGGCCGCCTCGACCGCGTCGGGGCTGACGTACAGATGGTGCGCGTCCTCATCGCCGAACGCCGCGCAGACGTCGCTCCAGTGGTCTGACAGCGCCGGCGCGAGCTCCTCCTCGGCCGCGACCAGCACGTCTGTGCGCTCGCCAACGAGGTCGAGCAGCGCGCCGAAGCGCTCGACCGGCAACAGCTCGGCGATGTCCAGCCGCGCGGCGCCGCCCCCGTCCTTGCCCTCGGCGTCCTCGGCGCCGGCCGTGCCTTTGCGCCCGGCGCCCGCCGCCAGTTCCTCGCCGGCGATCGTCGCGAGCGCGCGGTGCTCTTCGGCGAGCTCGGCCGCCGGCGCGATCTCGACCTCGTCGACGTCGCCGAGCGAGCGCTGCGTGAACGTCGAGAACCACCGCAGCGACTCGATCTCGACGTCGAACATGTCGACGCGCACGGCGCGCTCCTCGGTCGCCGGGAAGACGTCGAGCAGGCCGCCGCGCAGCGCGAACTGGCCGCGCTCCTCGACCTGATCGACGCGCTCGTAGCCGGCGCCGAGCAGCTCGATCGCGCACTCGTCGAGGTCGAGCAGCTCGCCCGTTCGCAGCGTGAACGAGCGCGGACGCAGCGCCGGGTCGGGCACCTTCTCCGACAGCGCGACGGCGCTGACGACGACGACCGGCCGCCCGTGCTCCTCGGCGTCCTCGGCGTCGGCGCCGAGCAGCGAGTCGAGCGCCGCCATTCGCAGCCCGACGAGGTGCGGCGGCGGCGTGAGATGCGACTCGTACGTGACGCCGCGCGACGGGTAATAGCGCACGCGGCGTGGCGCGAGCCACGCGCGCAGGTCGGCCGCGAGGTCGCGCGCCGCGCGGTCGTCGCCGACGACGACGAGCTGCGCGCGCTCGCGTGCGTCGCCGACCTCGGCGAGCGCCGCGATCGCGTACGGGCGCAGCGACGAGGAGACGAACGCGCGGCCGCCGTCGCGCGCGAGCGCGAGCGCGGCGGGGTCGTCTTCGATGTGCGCGAGGAGCGGGCGGAGCGGCATTTTGCGGGTCGCGCTCACAATAGAGGCGCTGCTGTGCCGGGCGGCTCGGGGGAGTGAGACCTGTGCTTGCCGAAGCCGATAGCAGGTGTATATACGCCGTGTATACGTCTGCTATCGCCGCGCGAAACGCGAGAGCATGCTCATGCTCGACATGCGCACGCTCGACTGCGTACGCTCGACATGCGCACGCGCGAACGCTCAGCCCGGCGACCCACCGCCGAGCACGACGCGCTCGACCTCGTCGGCTGCGCGCTCGATCAACTCCTGCACCGATGCGCGCTCCTCGCGGAAGCGGCCGAGCACGTACGCCGAGACGATCTCCGGATCGCTGCTTTCGGGGCGTCCGACGCCGACGCGCACGCGCGCGAACTCGCTCGTGCCGAGCTCGCGCGCCAGGGACTTCAGCCCGTTGTGCCCGGCGAGGCCGCCGCCGACGCGCGCGCGCACGTCGCCGAACGGCAGGTCGATCTCGTCGTGCACGACGAGCACGCGCTCGGGCGCAAGCTTGTACGAGCCGCGCGCCGGGCCGACCGAGCGACCGGCGTCGTTCATGTACGTCTGCGGCTCGAGCACCGCGACGCGCACCGGCGCGCGCCCCAGCTCGCCGATCGCCGCCGCGCCGCCGACGCGGCCCTCGGCGAGACGCGCGCGGAAGCGATCCTTGCCGCGCCGCAGGCCCCAGCGCCGCACGAGCTCCTCGGCGACGGCGAAGCCGACGTTGTGCCGCGTGCCGTCGTACTCGCGCCCCGGGTTGCCGAGCCCGACGATCAGCCAGTCGATCGCGCCGCCCGCCGACTCGTCGTCGGCGCCGCCCTTGCCACGGCCGAACGGCCGTCGCAGGGCCAACTACTCCCCGCCGGAGTCCTCGTCGCCGCCGGACCCCTCGCCGTCGGCGGCCGCCTCGGCGCCCTCCTCGCCCTCGCCGACGAGCTCGGTCTCGGCTTCGAGCTCATCGGCTTCGGCCTGCAGGCGTGGCGGCGACAGCGTCGCGACGACGACGTCCTCGACCTCGTCGAGCAGCGTCACGCCGTCGGGCATCGCGACCTGGTCGAGCCCGATCGTGTCGCCGATCTGCATCTCGCCGACCGCTTGAACGATCGACTCGGGGATCGCCGTCGGCAGCGCCTCGACGTTCAGCTCGCGCACGATCTGCTCGAGGATGCCTCCTTCCTTGACGCCCGGCGCGTCGTCGGTCCCTTCGAGCTCGAGCGGCACGACCGCGTGGATCGCCTGGTCGAGGCGCACGCGCAGCAGGTCGATGTGGACGGTCTCGCCGCGCACCGGGTCGCGCTGGGCCTCCTTCAGGACGACCGGCGTCGCTTTCGCGCCGTCGATGCTGAGGTCGAGCACGGCGCCCGACTTCGCGAGCGCCAGACGCAGGTCGCGCGAGTCGACGTCGAAGCCGACCGAGTCGCCGCCGCCGCCGTACAGCACGCCGGGCACGCGGCCCGAGCGGCGCAGCCGGCGGGCCGCGCGCGAGCCCTCCGGCGCGCGGCTGCGGACGTCGAGTTTGGTGCTGGAATCTGGCATCGCGATCGGGCGCCGCGTGCGCTCGCTCGCGCGCACGCCGGCCGCTGGACTCTAGCAATCGCGGCTCAGCGCCCACCTCCTTCCGCGGCCACCTGTTGTTCGTCGCGTTCAAATTCGCTCGGCTTGCTGCACTCGCCTTCGTCTGAGATCGGCGCGCTAAGCGCGAGCAGCCGCACGTCGATGCCCGTCAGCGGGTTGCCCGTCCGCCGCACGTCGACGCACTGGACGACCGGCAGCCCGCCGAGCGTCGTCCACGCCACGCGCGTCTTGCCGCGCGCGCCGAACAGAGCGCCGGCGGTCTTCGACTGGAGTTGCAGCAGCTTCACGGCGCCGACGCGGCGTACGCGCGGGTCGCTCGCGACGGCGCGCACGTGCGCGACGCACGACGCGCTCGCGCGACAGCCGCTGAGCCGCGCGAGCATCGCGCCGACGTCGCCGCGCGCCTCGGCGCGGACGAGCGCGAGCGCGTCTTCGCGTTCGAGGTTTTCGGCGCTCAGGTAACGCGCGAGCAGGCCGCTGACGGCGAGGAACAGCAGCAGCGTTCCCGCGAGGAGCCCGACCCGCAGCGCGCGCGGGAGACCGCGCCACCACACACGCGGACCGCGCGCGGAAGGCCGGCTGCCGGCGGCTTGCACAGCGATGACCGCGCCCGCGCCCGGCTCAGAACAGCTGGTTCTCGCCGCCGAACACTTCGCTGACCGAGTCGTCGACGAAGATTCGCCGGATCGAGTCGGTCAACAGCTCGGCGCACGGCAGCACGCGAACGTTGTCCGGCCTGTCGGGTCCGATCGCGATCGTGTCGGTCACGACGATCTCCTCGAGCCCCGACGCGGCGAGCGTCTCGAACGCGT
This sequence comes from Solirubrobacteraceae bacterium, assembly GCA_035486335.1. Lineage (GTDB taxonomy): Bacteria > Actinomycetota > Thermoleophilia > Solirubrobacterales > Solirubrobacteraceae > Palsa-744. The sequence goes on along the minus strand of DATHND010000044.1, from coordinate 11,906 downwards.
CGCCCGAGAAGATCGCGTGCGTCGCCGCCGCGTAGACGCGCGTCGCGCCCTCCTCCATCACCGTTTTCGCCGCCGCGACGAGCGTGCCGGCCGTGTCGATCATGTCGTCGACGATCACCGCCGTCTTGCCCTTGACGTCGCCGATCACGTAGCCGATCTCGGCGACCTGCTGCGCGGGGCGCTCCTTGTCGAGGATCGCCAGCTCGGCGCCGATCTTCGACGCGAACTTCTTGTTCAGCTTGACGCGCCCGGCGTCCGGCGCGACGACGACAAGGTCCGACAGGCCGAGGTCGGCGAAGTACTGCGTGAGGATGAACAGCGCCGTCATGTGGTCGACCGGCTTCTGGAAGAACCCTTGGATCTGGCCCGCGTGCAGGTCCATCGTCAGCACACGGTCGGCGCCGGCCGACTCGAGCATCCGCGCGACCAGCCGCGCCGAGATCGGCTCGCGCGGCGAGGACTTCTTGTCCTGGCGCGAGTAGCCGAACCACGGCGTCACGGCGATCACGCGGTGCGCCGAAGCGCCGACGGCGGCGTCGATCATCAGCAGCAGCTCCATCAGCGAGTCGTTCGCCGTGATGCCCGTGTGCGGGTTGCCGCACGTCGACTGCACGATGAACACGTCGGCGCCGCGGATCGACTCGTCGTAGCGGCAGTAGACCTCGCCGTTGGAGAACGTCTTCAACGTCACCGGCCCGAGGTCGACGTCGAGCTTGTCGGCGATGTCGATCGCCAGCTGCGGGTTCGCGCGCCCGCTGAACAGCATCAGCCGCTTGTTGTAGTCGAACGGCAGGCTCGCCCGCGAGGACGTGCTCGTGTCGATCGCGCCGCTCATGTCTCCTCGGAGTGTAAAGGGGCTTGCCGTCGCTCAGCGTATCGCTCGACGTTGCTCTGCCGCGCGCGCGCGACGGCCAGCGCGCCGTCGGGCACGTCGTCGGTGACGACCGACCCGGCGGCCGTCCAAGCGTCGTCGCCGACGCTCACCGGCGCGACGAACGACGTGTCGACGCCGCCCTTCACGCGCTTGCCGATGCGCGTGCGGTGCTTGTTCTGGCCGTCGTAGTTCGCCGTGATCGTGCCCGCGCCGAGGTTCGTGCGCTCGCCGACGTCGGCGTCGCCGACGTAAGACAGGTGCGGCACTTTCACGCCGGGGCCGAGCTCGGAGTTCTTGACCTCGACGAACGTGCCGACCTTCGCGCCGTCGCGCAACGTCGCGTCGGGGCGCAGATACGCGAACGGGCCGACGCTGACGCCGTCCTCGAGCGTCGCGTCGATCACGTACGAGCAGCGGATCGTGCAGCGCGCGCCGATCCGCGTGCGGCCGCGGATCGTCGTGAACGGCTCGATCGTCGTGTCGGCGCCGATCTGCACGTCGACGTCGATCACGGTCGCGTCGGGGTCGACGATTTCGACGCCGGCGAGCATGTGGCGGCGGTGGATCGCGCGCTGCGCGAGCTTGCGCACGTGCGCGAGCGCGACGCGGTCGTTGACGCCGAGCATCGCGTCCGCGTCCGCGAGCACGTGCGCCGCGATCGCGCGGCCGTCGCCGCGCAGCACGTCGAGCGCCTGCGGCAAGTACAGCTCGCCCTGCGCGTTCTCATCCGTGAGGCGCGGCAGCGCTTCGCGCAGCGCGTCGCCGTCGAACGCGTAGACGCCAGCGTTGACCTCGCTGATCTCGCGCTCCGCGTCGCTCGCATCGCCGCGCTCCTTCGTCTCGACGACGCGCAGCACCGCGCCGCCCGCGTCGCGCACGACGCGCCCGTAGCCGCGCGGATCGTCGAGCACCGCCGTCATCATCGTCGCCGCCGCGTCGCTCGACGCGTGCGCGTCGGCGAGCGCCGCGATCTGCTCGGCGCCGAGCAGCGGCACGTCGCCGCTCAGCACGATCACGATCTCGCCGTCCCGCGCGTGCTCGCCGTTGGCGCGCGCGCCCGCCGCCGCGTCGCCGCCGGCGCCGGCGGCGGCGTCGAGCTGCTCGATCGCCGCCGCGACGGCGCCGCCCGTCCCGTTCGGCTGCGGCTGGACAGCGAGCTCGACGCCGTCGGGCAGCACGTCGGCGAGCGCGCGCGCGGGCGAATCGACGACGAGCACGCGCCCGGCGCCGGCCACGAGCGCGGCGCGCACCGGCCACAGCACCATCGGCGCGCCACACACGTCGTGCAGCACCTTCGGCGTGCGCGAGCGCATCCGCGTGCCCTGGCCGGCGGCGAGGATCAGGACCGTCGGCGCCGGAGTCACGCTGCGGATGCTAGCTCGACTTCCAGGCCGCCCAGCGGCCGCCTGGAAGTCCGAATCAGCTGGGGGGCAGGGATTCGAACCCCGATTCTCAGGACCAAAACCTGATGTCCTGCCATTGGACGACCCCCCAATGTCGCGATTAGAACGTCGCGCGGCCCGGTTGGTAACACGCTGGTCTGATGACTCTGCAACGATTCTTGCACTTGCCGGGGCTAGCGAGAAGAGCATGGGCGCACGTGGGCGCCGCGGCTGGCGCGGCCCTGCTCGCGTGCCTTTCCGCGCTCGGCCTCGCCGGCGCGGCCGCCGGCGCGACGACGCGCGCGAGCGCCGCGCGCGCGTCGGAGCGCTCGTGCGCGAACGCCGAAGCGCCGCCGGACGGTCACGACTCGGCGCTCGTCGACGCCGCGACGCTGTGTCTGATGAACGACATCCGCATCGCCGACGGGCTGAGCCCGCTGCGCCGCAACGGCGCGCTCGCGACGATCGCGACCGGGCAGGCGCGCGACATGGTGCGTGGCGACTACTTCGGCGATCAGAGCCTCTCGGGGCAGTCGCCGCTCGCACGAATCATGGCTTCGAGCTACCCGCTCGCGCGCTCGCGCGTGCGGCTGATGACCGCGCAGAACATCGGCTGGGGCACCGGGCCGAACGCGACGCCGTCGGGCATCGTCGCGGCTTGGATGCAATCGCCGGCGCACCGCGCGATCATCCTCACCGCCGCGTACCGCGACGTCGGCGTCGGCGTCGCGCCGTCCGTTCCGGCGCAGTTCGGCTCGGGCTGGAGCGGCGCGACGTACGCCGTCGAGTTCGGCGCGCGGCGCCGTTAGGACGCGCGGCGAGAGCGGCGCGGCACGCGCCCGCCTTCGGCGCCGGCCTCCGACGCCGGCCCGTCGGCCGAGGAGATCCCAAGCACGCGCATCGCCTTCAGCCCGAGGCTGAGCTTCTCGCGCCCGTCGCTCGAGCTGACGTCGTGGCTCGACAGCTCGCGCACGCGCTCGAGGCGATAGTAGATCGTGTGGCGGTGCGTGAACAGGCGCTGCGCCGTGCCGGCGACGTTGCCGTCGGCCTCCAGAAACGCCTCGAGCGTGCGCACGAGCTCGGTCTCGTACTGCTCGTCGTAGGCGACGAGCGGCTCGACGGTCTCCTCGTAGAAGCGCTGCAGCTCGCTCGGGTTCTCGCTCATCGCGCTGAGCAGCAGGCGATAGGCGCCGGTCTGCTCGAACGCGAGCGACGCGCCGTCGCTCGCGCCCTGCGCGACGTTCGCGGCCAGCAGCGCCTCGCTCGCCGCGCGCGGCAGGTCGGCGGGGTCCTCGGCGATGCGGCTGCGTCCGAGCGCGAACGTGTAGCCCGACAGACCGGCCTCCAGCTCGCGCAGGACGCCGTCGGCGGCGCGCGCCGCCGTCTGCTCGTCGCCGCCAGGCACGAGCAGCAGCACCTCCGCGGCGAGGATCCCGTCGCGATCGGACAGCGCCGCGATCGAGCGGCTCGCGACCGCGCGCGCGCCGCGCTCGGCGATCGCGCGCACGCGACCGCGCCAGCCCTCGTCGGTCGGCGTCTGCGGGTGCGCGCGCGCGACGATCATGCTCGCGCCGTCGTGCAGCTCGAGCGACAGCTCCTTCGCGCGCGCGAGCAGCTCCTCGCGCTCGGTCAACTCCCGCGCGAGCACCGCCCGCAGGAAGTCCGCCGCGACCGACTCCGACGCGCGCTCGGGCGCGCGCACGCGCTCGACCTCCGACGCGATCATCGTCGCGAGCAGCCGTCTCGTCGAATCGGCCTGGTCGGGCTCCGAGCGACCGGCCTTCGTGCGGATGTGCAGCGCGCCGACGACCGCGTCGGCGACGCGCAGCGGGATGCTCGTCACGCCCTCGCCCTGCGAGAGCAGCGCGCGCTCCTCGGCCGGCGAGCGCGCGGCGACGGCGAGCGTCGCGCCCCACGCGTCGCTGACCGCAAGGCTCGCGTCGAGCGCGCGCGCGGCCGCGCGCACGACCTCCGGCAGGCCGGCGCCCGACTCGACCGCGTCGGTGATCGCGTCGAGCGCGGCGTAGTTGGGCACGCTAGCCCCAGAAGTAGACGACTGCGAGGGCGGCGCCCACGCCGATGCCGACGAGCGCGGCGAGCACGTACAGCGAGAGGAACGTCGCCGCGACGCGCTGCCACACGCGCGTGTACGCGGTCCACGCGGGCACGACGATCAGGCCGGCGTACAGCGCGAAGCCGAACGCGCCGGCGCAGACAGCGACTAGCTCGTTGATCGTCGTCCTGCTCATCGAAGCTCTCGGCGTGATTGTGACGCACGGCGATGTCGCCCGCCGGCCGTGCGGCGCGATTCGCCCCTGCCGGGAGGGCCGATCGGCGCGCCGCTCACCCGAGCTCGACCGGCTGCGCGAAGCCCGCCGCGACCGATCGCGCGGCGATCGGAGCCGGCGTCACCCCCGCCAGCGCGCTTTCGGCGCGGCGGCGGCGACCGGCCGCGTTGGCGTGTCCGAACAGCGCGATCACGGTCGGTCCCGAGCCGCTGACGAGCCCCTCGGCGCCGGCTTCGCGCGCCGCGGCGAGCGCCTGTGCGATCTGCGGGCGCAGCGTCAACGCCGCCTGCTGCAGGTCGTTGTGCAGCAGCTCGCGCGTCGCCGGCAGCGGCGCGCCGAGCTGCGCCGCCGCGCGCAGCTGCGCGGCGAGCTGCTCGAGTTCGTGCACGCCGCGCTCGGCGCCGAGCCGGTCGGCCGTTTCGTACACCTCCGCCGTCGACAGCTGCGCCGTCGACGGCAGCACGAGCAGCTCGAGCGCCGGCAGCGGGTCGGCGAGCGGCTCGAGCAGCTCGCCGGCGCCCGTCGCGAGCCAGCGCCCGGGCGCGACCTGCGCCGGGACGTCGGCGCCGAGCTCGCTCGCCAGATCGCGCAGCAGCGGCTCGTCGCCGAGACCCGACGCGGCGCGCGCGAGGCGCAGCGTCGCCGCCGCGTCGGCCGAGCCGCCGCCGAGCCCGGCGGCGATCGGGATCCGCTTCTCGACCGACAGCCGCAGCGGCGGCGCGCGCCATCCGGTCGCCTCGCGGAACGCCGCTAGCGCGCGCGCCGCGAGGTTCTCCTGCGGCGGCCCGTCCAACCCGGCGCAGACCAGTTCATCGCCGTCGGCGTCGGCGCCCGCGCTCGCGCCGGCCGGCGCGAGCGTCAGCTCGTCGGCGAGCGAGATCGACTGCATCACGCTCGCGAGCTCGTGGCGCCCGTCGCGCGCGCGGCGTGCGCCGACGAACAGCCCGAGGTTGACCTTCGCCGGCGCGAGCGCGCGATACGCGCCGAGCGGCGGCGCGCCGCCGTCGCCGGCGCCGGCGCCGCCGAGGTCGCCGGTCCCGGGCTCGCCGCGCGCGGCGCTCACAGCCTCAGCTCCGCGGCGAGCGCGCGGAAGTCCTCGGGCGAGAGGCGTTCGGCGCGCACGTCGGCCGGCCGGCCGATCCGCGCAAGCGCGCCGCGCAGCTGCTCGCGCGTGCGCCCGCCGGCGCCGCCCGACAGCGCGAGCGAGCCGACGAGCGTCTTGCGTCGGTGCGCGAACGCGCCGGAGACGAGCGCGCGCAGCGCCGGCGAGACGGGCGCCGAGCGCGGGCGGCGGCGCAGCTCAAGCAGCGCCGAGTCGACGTTCGGCGTCGGCACGAACACCGTGCGCGGGATCGCGCGCAGCACGCGCACGTCGCACTCCAGCTGCGCGAGCACCGACGGCGCGCCGTACTCGCCGCCGCCGGCGTCCGCGGCGAGGCGCTCGCCGACCTCGCGCTGGACCATCGCGACGCACAGCGCCACGCTCGGCAGCTCCTCCAGCGTGCGCAGGATCGCGCCGGCGGCGATCCCGTACGGCAGGTTCGCGACGAGCTTGCCCGGCGGCGGGCGCAGCGCGCCGAGGTCGAGGCGCATCGCGTCGCCCCAGTGGACGGTGACGTTCGCGAGCGCGTCGGTCGCGTCGCCGAGCGCGTCGCGCAGCCGCTCGTCGACCTCGACGACGTGCACGTGCGCGACGCGCGACGCGAGACGCTCAGAGAGCACGCCGAGGCCGCCGCCGATCTCGAGCACGACGTCGTCAGCGCGAAGCTCGGCGGCGCGCTCGATCACGCCGAGGATGTTCGAGTCGATCAGGAAGTTCTGGCCGAGCTCGCGGCTCGGTCGCACGCCGAAGGCGCGCATCCGCCGCAGGCTCGGCTGCACGGGCATGTCGGCCACGAACACGCTCACCAGCCGAACACGAGCGCCGCGTTGCGCTCGACGGTCGCGCCCAGCTCCGCGACGGCGACGCCGCGCAGCTCGGCGACGAACGCGAGCGTGTGCGCGACGAACGCCGGCTGGTTGCGCGAATTGCCTGTGCCCTTCAGGGTACGGACTGCCTGCGGTGGAAGGTATGGCGCGTCGGTCTCGACCAGCAGCCGGTCCTCCGGCACGAGCTTCACCGCCGCGGCGAGGGCGGCGGCGCTCTTGTACGTGACGTTGCCCGCGAACGAGATCGCGTAGCCGCGCTCGACGCACTCCGCGAGCCGCTCGGGCATCGAGAAGCAGTGCATCACGACGCTGACGCCGTCCGCTTCGGCGGCGAGCTGCGCGAGCGTCTCGCGCTCGGCCGCGCGCGAGTGGATCACGAGCGGCTTGCGCGTCGCGCGCGCGAGCGCGATCTGCGCGGCGAACGCGCGACGCTGGTCCTCCGCCGGCGCTCCCTCGCGGTAGAAGTCGAGGCCCGTCTCGCCGATCGCGCGGCAGCGCTCGTGCGCGGAGAGCGCCTGCAGCTCGGCGAGGTCGGCGTCGTCGAAGCCCTTCGCCGCGTTCGGGTGGCGCCCGATCCCGGCGAACACCTGCGGGAACGCCTCCGCCGAGGCGAGCGCCGCGCGGCACGAGGCGCCGTCGATCCCGATCGTGAGGATCCGCGTCACCCCCGCCGCGTCGGCCGCCTCGACGAGCTCGGCGTCGCTCGGCTCGCACAGGTCGAGGTGCGTGTGCGAGTCGATCACGCCGCGGCGCCCTCGTCGAGCTCGCGCTCGCGCTCGCCGCGATCCTTCGGGAACAGCGGCTGCAGCGGGTTGACGTGCTCGATCCCGCCCGTGCCGAGCGCGGCGCCGGCGAGCGACAGGCCCGGCGCGCCGAGCGCCGCGAGCAGCCGCTCGCAGCTCGCCGGCAGGTACGGCCACAGCAGCACCGTCACGCAGCGAATGCCTTCGGCGAGCGTCCGCAGGACGAGGTCGAGCTCGTCGGCGCGCGCGGCGTCCTTGGCGAGCTTCCACGGCGCCCGCTCCTCGACGTAGCGGTTCAGCCGCCGCACGCGCTGCCAGATCTCGTCGAGCGCGAGCGTCAGCTCGGCGCGGTCGAGGCGCTCAGAGACGCGCTCGGACAGCCCGAGGAAGTCCTCGCGCAGCGTCGGATCGACCTCGCCCGGCGCGATCGTGCCTTCGCGGTAGCGCTCGATCATCGCGATCGTGCGACTCGCGAGGTTGCCGAGGTCGTTCGCCAGCTCGCTCTCGTAGCGCTGCTCGAACGCCGCCGTCGAGACCGAGCCGTCCTGCCCGAACTGCACGTCGCGCAGCACGTAGAAGCGCAGCGCGTCGGCGCCGAAGCGCTCGATCACCGCGAACGGGTCGAGCACGTTGCCGAGCGACTTGCTCATCTTCTCGCCGTCCATCAGCAAGTAGCCATGGACGAACACGTGCTCGGGCAGCTCGAGCTCGGCGGCCATCAGCAGCGCCGGCCAATAGACGGCGTGGAAGCGCAGGATGTCCTTCCCGATCACGTGGTACGTCGCCGGCCAGAACGTGTTGACGAGATCGCCGGCGGCCTCGGCCTCGAGCCCGGCGGGCGGCGGCGCGTAGGAGAGCGCCGTGTAGTAGTTGAGCAACGCGTCGAACCACACGTAGAAGACGTGCTCGGAGTCCCACGGCACCGGCACTCCCCACGTCAGCTTGTGCCGCGTCAGCGGCACGTCGCGCAGCCCCGAGCGGATGAACGACAGCGCCTCGTTGTAGCGCGTGCGCGGAGCGACGAAGTCCTCGCGCTCGGCGTACAGCGCCTGCAGGCGCTCCTGAAAGGCCGACAGCTTGAAGAAGTAGCTGTCCTCCTGCTCGCGCGTCAACTCGACGTGGTGGATCGGGCAGCGGTTGCCCTCGTCGATTTCGTTCTCCGGCTTGAAGTCGGCGCAGCGCGGGCAGTACCAGCCTTCGTAGGAGCCCTCGTAGACGAACCCGTTCTCGCGCACGCGCGCCAGCACCTCCTGCACCTTCGCCATGTGCTGCGCGTCGGTCGTGCGGATGAAGAAGTCGTTGCTCGCCTCGATCTGCGGCGCGAGCGCCTTGAAGCGCTCGGCGTTGCGGTCGGCGAGCTCCTGCGGCGAGACGCCGAGCGCGTGCGCCGCGTCGGCGACCGGCTCGCCGTGCTCGTCGGTGCCGGTCAGGAAGAACACCGCCTCGCCGCGCTGGCGGTGGTGGCGCGCCATCACGTCGGCGGCGATCGTCGTGTACGCGTGACCGAGATGCGGCGCCGCGTTGACGTAGTAGATCGGCGTGGTGACGTAGAACGACATGACGCGATCCAGGCTACTGGCCGCCGGGGGCGCAACGGTCGCGCGCCGAGCGCGGCGCCCGCTCAGCGCTCGGCGGCCGCTTCGCTCGTGAGCGCCCGGTAGAGCTCGTTCGCGCCGACGCCCGTCAGCCCTGCGACGGCGCTCGCCGCCGCCCGCGCGCGGGCGCCGGCGGCGACGAGCTCGCGCAGCGCCGCGAGCGCGTCCTCGCGCACGGCCGCGTCGCGCCCGCCCGCGGCGGCGCCGACGACGAGTACGATCTCCCCGCGCACCGGCGCCGCGGCGTAGTGCTCGGCGAGCGTCGCCGCGTCGCCGCGGCGGACTTCCTCGTGCAGCTTCGTCAGCTCGCGGCAGACCGCCGCCGGACGAACGCCGTCGAGCTCGGCGAGCGCGCGCAGCGTGCTCGCGAGCCGCCGCGGCGACTCGAACGCGACGAGCGTCTGCTCGGGGCGCGCGAGCAGTTCGCTCAGCTCGGCGCGCTTGCGCGGCAGGAAGCCGACGAACAGCCAACGCTCGGCGGGCAGGCCGGAGGCTACGAGCGCCGTCGTCACGGCGCTCGGGCCGGGCAGCACCTCGACGGCGAGCCCTTCGGCGAGGCAGGCGTGGACGAGCGCGAAGCCGGGGTCTGACACGAGCGGCGTGCCGGCGTCGGACACCAGCGCAATCGTCTCGCCGGCGCGGATTCGCGCCAGCAACTCGGCGCTGCGCGCGCGTTCGTTGTGCTCGTGGAGGCTGACGAGCGGCGCCGAGATCGCGTTGCGCTCGAGCAGAACGCGCGTACGGCGCGTGTCCTCGCACGCGATCGCATTCGCTTGCGCGAGCGCGTCGAGCACGCGCAGCGTCACGTCTCGCAGGTTGCCGATCGGCGTCGGGCACACCAGCAGTCGCCCGGCGGCGCCCTCCGCGCCAGTCATCTCGCAAATATAGGGTCCGCCCGATGCCGAGCGAGCCAGAGCCGCCTCCGAGGTACAAGCGCTACCGCGCGCGACCGCGCCTGCTCGGCGGGCGCGACGACGAGCCCGCGGCGCTGCTCGACGGAGCCCTCGGCGGCGAGTCCGCCGGGCGGCGCGTACGGCGCCGGCGCCCGCGCCGGCCCGGCGACCGTTTGGACGCGCGCCCGTGGTGGCGGCGCCTGACGGTCAAACGCGCCGTCCTCGCGCTGCTCGGGCTGATCGTCGCGTGGATCGCGCTGTCGCTCGTGTTGTTCCTGGTCAGCTCGCACTTCGAACGCACCTCGCCGCCGGCGAACGTCGCGAGCGTGCTCGACCCGGCCGGCTACCCGCTGACGTCGGCGAACAACATCCTCGTGCTCGGGTCCGATCGGCGTCAGAAGAACTCGAAGGAACCCGGCGCGGAAACGACAGGCCCCGGCCGATCGGACTCGATCATGCTGATCCGCACCGGCGGCGGGCACGCCGCGCGCCTGTCGATCCCGCGCGACACGGTCGTCGAGATTCCCGGTCACGGCCTGCAGAAGATCAACGCAGCGCACGAGTTCGGCGGTCCGGCGGAGTCGATCTCGGTGATCAAGCGCTGGCTTGGCGTCCCGATCAACCACGTCGTCGAAGTCAACTTCGAAAACTTCCCGGCGCTGATCGACGCGATGGGCGGCGTCACGTACACGGGCGGCTGCATCGTCTCTCGCCTCGACGGCGGGTTCAGTCGCGGCGGATACACGCTGCGCCTGTCGAAGGGGACGCACCACCTCGACGGCAAGGCCGCGCTCGCGCTGGCGCGCACGCGCGAGAACCTGTGCGCGCCGAACGAGACGGACCTGCAGCGCGAGGAACACCAGCAGGCGCTGTTCACCGACATGAAGTCCCAGCTGCTGTCCCCGTCGAGCTTCTTCCGTCTGCCGCTGATCGCGTGGAACGCGCCGCCGGCGATCATCTCCGACATGAGCGGTGAGACGCTGCTCGGGCTGTTCGGCGCGCTCGCGATCTCCGGCACGCCGCCGACGCACATACTCAAGCCGACCGGTCAGACGACGCTGCCCGAAGGAGGCGAAGGGCTGACGGTCTCCGAAGCCGCACGGCGCAACGCCGTCGCGCAGTTCATGTCCGGCTGACGCTCAGCCGGTCTTGCTGGAGCTGACGCTCAGCCGGACTTGCTCGCGGCGGGCTTGGTGTCCTTCGACTTGGCCGGCTCCTTCGCGCCGTCGCCCTTCGGCTTGCTCTCGGAGGAAGACCCCGCCGAGTCGCCCTTGGACTCCGAGGAGTCGCCCTTGGAGGAGTCCTTCGAGGAGGACCCCTCGGCGGCCGCTGCCGTCTCGCGCTGGCGGTTGCGCGTGCCGTAGTCGGTGTTGTAGAAGCCTTTGCCCTTGAAGTGGACGGCGGGCGGGTGCATCACGCGCTCGACGGGAACGCCGGTGTCGGGATCGACCTCCAGCGGGTCGTCGCTGAACGACTGCTGGAGCTCGAACGTCGTCCCGTCGGGGCGGCGGTACTCGTAGATCGGCATCCGGGGAATCTAGTCGGTCAGCAGCGCGCGCACGGCGAGAATGCCGGCGCGCACGGTCTCACCGAAGTCGCGCTCGGGCTCGGCGAGCATCCGCAGCGCGACGCCGTCGCCGAGCGAGAAGAGGATCTCGGCGACGGCCTCGGGTTTCGCATGCAGGTGGAGGATCCCGTCGCGCTGCGCCGCCGTCAGCATCGCCGCCACGTGTTCGCGCATCGCGCGCATCAGCTGGCCGTACTCGGCGGCGATATCCGCGTTGCGGCGCGACAGCGTGAACAGCTCGAACAGCAGCGTGACGAACTCGGGCTCGTCGCGCACGGTCTCCTGCAGGTTCTGCGCCATCAGGTCGATGTAGTCGTCGGCGGTCTGCGCCGGCGCGAGCTGCGCTTCGAGCTGCTCCATCCGCAGGTCGCAGTCGCGCCGGACGGCCTCGACGAGCAACTGCTCCTTCGTCCCGAAGTAGTAGTGCAGCAGCCCTCGCGAGACGCCGGCCTCGCGCGAGACGTGGTCGAACGTCGAGCCGGCGGTACCTCGCAGCGCGACGCTGCGGCGCATCGCCTCGACGATGCGCCGCGCCTTCTCGGAGGAGAGCGACCGTCCCGCGGCCCCGGTGCGCTCCGCGGTCGCCACCTGCGCGTTCACCCCGCCGCGACGCTTCGCGTCGGACCTCGCGGCGG
>DATHND010000043.1:0-2366 GCA_035486335.1 Solirubrobacteraceae bacterium | reverse complement strand
GGCGTCTCGAAGGTGCTCTCCAGGCGTCTGCCCTCCGAACGGCCCGGTGAACACGAGGCGCGCGAGGTGGCCGAAGTCGCCTGATATCTTCGCTCGCCCCGTGGCGCGTGAGTGGAGCGAACTGTTCATCCTCGACGAGCGCGAGGCGCAGTCGCTGTCAGGCGGGGGTGAGGATACGGCCGAGAAGGAGCGGGCGCCGCGTCGCAGCGGCCTGTTCAAGCGCCTGCGCGAGAGCATGGCGAAGACCCGCCAGGCGCTCGGCTCGGAGATCCAGGCGACGCTGTTCGGCGTGCTCGACGAGCACACGTGGGAACGGCTGGAGGAGGCGCTGATCATGGCCGACGTCGGCGCGAGCACGACCGCCGCGGTCGTCGCGACGCTCGAATCGGAGGTCGCCGAGGGCAAGCTCGAGGGTGGCGACGCGCTCAGCGAGCGGTTGATCGAGCTGCTCGCGCAGACGACGCGCGTTGGCGACGCGAGGATCGACCTGCGTGGCCACCCGACCGTGATCATGGCCGTCGGCGTCAACGGCACGGGCAAGACGACGACGATAGGCAAGCTCGCATGGCACCTGCGCCGAGAGCTCGGCCGCACGGTCCTGCTCGGCGCGGCCGACACGTTTCGCGCGGCCGCGAGCGAGCAGCTCGAAGGCTGGGCGCAGCGGGCCGGGTGCGAGATCGTCACGGGCGCGCCCGGCTCGGACCCCGGCGCGGTCGCGTTCGAGGCGATCGCGCGGGCAAGCGCCGCCGGCGTCGACGTCGTGATCATCGACACGGCCGGTCGCCTGCACACACAGGACGACCTGATGGCCGAGCTGACGAAGGTGCGCAGGGTGATCGCGCGCCAGCTCGACGGGGCGCCGCACGAGACGCTGCTGACGCTCGACGCGACGACCGGCCAGAACGGTCTGCGCCAGGCGAAGCTGTTCGCGCAGGCCGCCGACGTCAGCGGCGTCGTGCTGACGAAGCTCGACGGCACGGCGCGCGGCGGGATCGCGCTGGCGATCGCGCGCGAGCTGGAGCTGCCTGTGAAGCTGATCGGCGTCGGCGAGAAGGTCGAGGATCTGCGCCCGTTCGAGCCCGAGGAATTCGCCCGCGCGCTGCTCGCGCCGTGAGAACCCTCGCCGCGGCGCGCGCACCGGCATAGACTGGAGTGATGGACGTGTGGGTGATCTGGCTGATCGCAGCGTGCGTCCTCGGCGTGGGCGAGATGCACCAGGGCGGCTTCTATCTCGCCCCGTTCGCCGCGGGCGCCGCGCTCGCGGCGGTCGTCGGCGTGCTCGGCGTCGGTGCACTGCTCTCAGCGATCGTGTTCCTGGCCGTCTCGGGAGTCGTGTTCGCGACGTTGCGGCCGATCGCGCAGCGCCATCGTCGCCTGCCGCCGTCGATCCGCACCGGCGCCGCCGCGCTCGTCGGTCGCCCGGCGACGGTGCTCGAGCGGATCGCCAACGAGGAGGGCGTCGGCTGCGTCAAGATCGACGGCGGCGAGGTTTGGACCGCGCGCAGCTACGACGAACACGAGGTGATCCCCGCGGGCGAGCGGGTCGAGGTCGTCGAGATCAGGGGCGCGACCGCGCTCGTCATGCACTGAGGCGGCCGCTGGCACTTCGCGAGGGGGCGTCCTCGGTCGACCATCGACCGCCTCAGCCGGTGGCTGGCGAGGGATACGCTCTTGCATGACAACTAGAAAGGATCGAACCGAATGGTCGCTCTGATCGTCATCATCGTCGTCGTCATCTTCGCGCTTGTCGTCGCCGCGCGCACGATTCGCGTGATCCCGCAGGCGCGCGCCGGCGTCGTCGAGCGGCTCGGGCGCTACAGCCGCACGCTCGAGCCGGGCCTGACGATCGTCACGCCGTTCATCGATCGCGTGAAGCCGCTCGTCGACCTGCGCGAGCAGGTCGTCAACTTCTCCCCGCAGTCGGTCATCACCGAAGACAACGTCGTCGTCGGGATCGAGACGGTCCTGTACTTCACGATCACCGACCCGCGCTCGGCGACGTATGAAATCGCCAATCCGCTGCAGGCGATCGAGCAGCTGACGGTGACGACGCTGCGCAACGTGATCGGCGGGCTGACGCTCGAGGCGACGCTGACGGCGCGCGAGAACGTCAACACCGAGCTGCGCGTAGTGCTCGACGAGGCGACCGGCAAGTGGGGCATCAGGATCAACCGCGTCGAGATCAAGTCGGTCGACCCGCCGCCCGACATCCGCAGCGCGATGGAGAAGCAGATGCGCGCCGAGCGCGACCGCCGCGCCGCGATCCTTACCGCGGAAGGCGAGAAGCAGGCGCAGATCCTGACCGCCGAGGGCGCCAAGCAGGCCGCGGTGCTGAACGCCGAGGGGGCTCAGCAGGCCGCTGTGCT
>DATHND010000042.1:0-23410 GCA_035486335.1 Solirubrobacteraceae bacterium | reverse complement strand
TGCGACGGCGTGCACCGGCTCGGCGGGGCGATCGCGCTCGACGACTTCGGCGCCGGCTTCGGTTCGTTTCACTACCTCAAGCACCTCCCGTTTCGCTACCTGAAGATCGACGGCGCCTTCATCCGCGGTCTGCCAGACTCGCCGCACGACCAGCTCGTCGTCGACGCGCTCGTTGGGCTCGTCCGTGCGATGGGGCAGGAGACGATCGCCGAGTTCGTCGGCGATCGGCGCACGCTCGAGCTGCTGCGCGAGCTCGGGGTGGACTACGCGCAGGGGTTTGAGATCGGGCGGCCGGGGCCGGGGTTCGCCGAGTGAGAGCGGCTCGCTGCAAAACCCTGTAACCGCCATCCAGGCTTCTCGCCGAGCCGGCCTCCGCTTCATGTCACATCTTGAGACCGCTCCGGCCGCCACGGCCGTTACCTGAGCCGGCCATCCGGGCCGGCCTGTTGGCGTCGCCTAACGCGGTTGCGGGAACTGGGCGCGCATCGCGGCGTCCCACGCGCGGTCGGGCATCACGCGGCGCAGGCAGAGCATCAGCTTCGCGGAAGGCGTGATCGTGATGCGGGCGGGCGGGTGCTTGCGCTTGAGCGCGCGTTCGATCGTCTTCGCGACGCGGTCGGGGCCGCCGCCGAGCAGGCGCATCGGGCCTTCGTAGGCGCCTTTCGTGACGGCGCCGACGGTCGTGTTGAAGACGCCGTACGGATCTCCGTCGCCGGCGTGCACGTCGGTCATGCTCGCCGTCGCCGCCTCGCCGAACTCGGTCGTGATCAGGCCCGGCTCGAGCAGGATCACGTCGATGCCGAACCCGCGCAGCTCGAAGCGCAGCGCGTCAGAGATCGCCTCGAGCGCGTGCTTCGTGGCGTGGTAGTGCCCGCCGCCGGGAAACGACAGGCGCCCGCCCATCGAGCCGACGTTGACGATCCTGCCCCAGCGCTGCGCGCGCATCTTCGGCAGCGCGAGTTGTGTCAGGCGCACGAGCCCGAACACGTTCGTCTCGAACTGGCGGCGCACGGCGTCGAGCGGGACGGTCTCAATCGCGCCGCTCTGGCTGTAGCCGGCGTTGTTGACGAGCACGCCGACCGCCCCCTCGGCCACCTCGACCCGCTCGACCGCGTCGCGCATCGACCGCTCGTCGGTCACGTCGAGCGCGAGTGTCTCGCAGCCGGCCGCATGCAGCTCGGAGAGCGTCTCCGGGCGGCGTGCGGTCGCGTACACCCGCCAGCCCGAGCGCGCCAGGCGCAGCGCCGTCGCCCGGCCGATCCCGGAGGAGCAGCCGGTGATCAGCACTGCCTTCGAGGGTTCGGGCATGCGGGCAGCATATGCGCTGCCCTCGTGGCGCGTATGTGACCGGCATCCTGCCTTCTGGCCGAGCCGGCCTCCGCTCTTTGTCACATCTTGAGACCGCTCCGGCCGCCACGGCAGCTACCTCGCCGGCCATCCGGGCCGGCTATTGTGCGCCGATGCGCGCGGTCACATTCCAGGCGCCCGGCGAGGTGCGCGTCGAGGAGGTGCCCGAGCCCGAGCTGAGCGAGCCGACCGACGCGATCGTCGCGGTCGAGGCGAGCGGTGTGTGCGGCTCGGATCTGCACATCTACCACGGGCGCGTGAAGATCGAGCCGGGCTTCACGATCGGCCACGAGTACGTTGGCACGGTGCTCGCCGTCGGCGAGGAAGTCCGCGCCGTCGCCGTCGGCGATCGCGTGCTCGGCTGCTTCCAGACGGCGTGCGGGCACTGCTTCTTCTGCCGCCGCGGGTTGTTCCACAAGTGCGACGCCTCGCGCACGTTCGGCCACGGCGCGGCGCTCGGCTCGCTGCCGGGCACGCAGGCCGAGCGCGCGCTCGTGCCGAACGCCGACCTCGTGCTGCGCCGCGTGCCCGACGGGATGAGCGACGAGGTCGCGCTGTTCGCCGGCGACGTGATGGGCACCGGCTACCATGCCGCCGCCGAATGCGGGCTTCGGCCCGGCGACACGGCCGCAGTGCTCGGTCTCGGGCCGGTCGGCCTGTGCGCCGTGCAGGCCGCGTTCGCGCTCGGCGCGGCGCACGTGATCGCGATCGACAGCGTGCCCGAGCGCCTCGCGATGGCCGCTTCGTTCGGAGCGCAGGCCGTGCATCTGAGCGAGGACGATCCACGCGCCGCCGCGCGCGAGGCGACCGACGGCCGCGGCGTCGACGCGAGCATCGACGCGGTCGGCGATCCGCGCGCGCTCGAGCTCGCGATCCGCCTGACGCGCAAGTGCGGCGCCGTGCAGGCGGTCGGCGTCTACGCCGAGCGCTGCGAGGTGCACATGGGGCTGTTCTGGATCAAGGCCCTGGAGATGCGCTCCGGCCACGCGAACGTGATCGGCCACGTCGACAACGTGCTCGAGCTGATGTCGAGCGGGCGCCTCGACCCGACGCCGCTCGTCACGCACCACATGCCGCTCGACGACGCGCCCGACGCGTACGCTCTGTATGACCGTCGCGAGGCGCTTAAGATCGTCCTCCAACCGTAGATTTCGCCAACAGCGCGAGAGGAGCCGCCATGACCGCCGCCGCCGAGACCGCCAACGCCCTGCCCGACGCGCTTGGGGCGGACGCGCGCGGGTTCCTCGCGCGCCCGCAGCAGCTGCTGATCGGCGACGAGCGCCTCGACGCCGCCGACGGCGCGACGTTCGCCACGCTCGACCCGTCCAGCGGCCGCGAGATCGCGACCGTCGCGCAGGCCGGAGCCGAGGACGTCGCGCGCGCGGTCGCCGCGGCGCGCGCGGCGTTCGAGGAGGGGAAGTGGGCGAGCATGCCGGCGGCCGGACGCGAGCAGCTGCTGCACGCCCTCGCGCAGGCGATCGACGACCACGACCAGGAGCTCGCCGAGCTCGAGTCGCTCGACAACGGCAAGCCGGTCGGCCTCGCCAAGTACGTCGACGTGCGCGGCGCCGCCGCGCAGCTGCGCTACTTCGCGGGCTGGCCGAGCAAGATCGAGGGCGGGGTGCTGCCGGTGAGCGCACCGAACATGCTCTGCTACACGCGCCGCGAGCCGGTCGGCGTGTGTGGGCAGATCATTCCCTGGAACTTCCCGCTGCTGATGGCCTCGTGGAAGCTCGGCCCGGCGCTCGCGGCCGGCTGCACGACGGTGCTGAAGCCCGCCGAGCAGACGCCGCTGACCGCGCTGCGCCTCGGCGAGCTCGCACTCGAGGTCGGCTTCCCGCCGGGCGTGATCAACGTGCTCAGCGGCGACGGCTCGACGGGCGCGGCGCTCGTCGACAGCGCCGGCGTCGACAAGATCGCGTTCACCGGCTCGACGGCCGTCGGACGCGAGATCGGCGCGAAGGCGGGGCGCGCGCTGAAGCGCGTGACGCTCGAGCTAGGCGGCAAGTCGCCGAACATCATCCTGCCCGACGCCGACCTGCAGGCGGCGATCGCCGGCTCCTTCCAGGGGATCTACTTCAACTCCGGCCAGGCGTGCAACGCCGGCTCGCGCCTGTTCGTCCCGTCGGAGAGCTTCGAGCAGGTGATGAGCGCGCTCGCCGACGCGGCGAACTCGGCGAAGCTCGGGCCGGGACTCGACCCCGCGACGCAGCTCGGCCCGCTCGTCTCGGCCGAGCAGCGCGAGCGCGTGATGAGCTACGTCGAATCTGGGCGCGAGCAGGGCGCCGAGCTGCTCGCCGGCGGCGAGACGACGCTCGCCGACAGCGGCGGCTACTTCGTCGCGCCGACGCTCTTCAGCACGACCTCCGACGAGCTGAAGATCGCGCGCGAGGAGATCTTCGGGCCGGTGCTCGTCGCTTCGCCGTACGACTCGCTCGAGGAGGTCGCACAGCGCGCCAACGGCGGCGAGTACGGCCTCGCCGCCGGCGTGTGGACGCGCGACGTCGGCAGCGCGCACCGGCTCGCGGCGATGCTGCGAGCAGGCTCGGTGTACGTAAACACGTGGGGCAACGTCGAGCCGCCGGCGCCGTTCGGCGGCTTCAAGGCGTCCGGGATCGGGCGCGAGCACGGCCACGACGGCCTCGACGCGTATCTCGAGACGAAGACAGTTTGGACCGCCTTGTGAGCGACGCGGCGTCGTGAACGTCGCCGCGTCGGGCCAATTTCCGCTAGCACGCACGCGCTCCACGCAGTGGGCGGCGCCGCTTGCAACCGTCTGCGGGCTGCTGCTCGTCGCCGCGACGGCCGAGATCGTGATCGACGCGGCCGTCGGGCACTCGATCCTGATCCCCAAGCAGCCGCCGATCGCCGGCTGGCTGAGCGGGATCGGCGAGCGCCTCGGCTATCGCGTCTTCCTGATCGCGCTGCTCGCGTTCACGGCCGGCTACGCCGGGCTGATCGCGCTCGGGCGATCGGTCTCCAAACGCTTCGCGATCGCGCTGCTCGCGGCTCTGCACGCGCTGATCTTCGTCGGGCCGATCCTGCTCTCGACCGACGTGTTCAGCTACATCGCCTACGCTCGGATGGGCGTCCAGCACGGCTTGAACCCCTACGTGCACGGCCCGCTCTCGATCGCGCACGACCCGGTCTACCACTACGTCGGGCAGGACTGGAAGAAGGTCGCGACGGCGTACGGCCCGATCTACACGCTGATCTCCTACCCGTTCGGGCTACTCGGCGTGACCGGGGCGCTGTGGGGGATGAAGCTGCTCGCCGTGCTCGCGAGCGCCGGTACGCTCGCGCTGACGTGGCGCTGCGCGCGGGTTCGCGGTCGCGACCCGGTCTCCGCGACGCTGCTCGTCGGCGCCAACCCGCTGTACGTCGTCTACGGGCTCGGCGGCGCGCACAACGACCTGATCATGCTGCTGCTGATGATGGGCGCCGTCGCGCTGACGTTCGCCGGTCGCGACGCGCCGGCGAGCGCCGCCGTCGTCGCGGGCGCGCTCGTCAAGGCGACCGTCGCCGCGCTGCTGCCGTTCATGCTGCTCGCGCGGCGCAGCCTCGCGCAGGTGTGGGGTGCGCTCGCGACGCTCGTGCTCGGCGCGCTCTTCGCGTACGCCGTGTTCGGCGCCGACGGCGTCAACGTCGTCGCCGCGCTGAACCGCGACGCGGCGTTCGTCTCGACCGACAGCTTCCCGAACGAGCTCGCGCATCTGGTCGGCAAGCCGGGCGTCTTCCCCGTCGACCACGACCTGCTGAAGGTCGCGCTCGTCGTGATCATCGTCCACCTGCTGTGGCGCACGTGGCGCGGCTATGACTGGGTCGCCGCGTCGGGCTGGGCGCTGCTCGCGATCTCGGTCACGAGCACGTGGCTGTTGGCGTGGTACATCCTCTGGCCGCTGCCGCTCGCCGTGATCGCGCGCGACCGCCGCCTGCTAATCGCGACGCTCGCGGTCCAGGGGCTGTTCGTCGTCCATCAGCTGACGCCGCTGTTGGTGCCGGTCGGATGAGCGACGGCTCCGAGCGCGTCGCGAGCTCGCGCGGCAGCGCCTTCGAGCGGTGGCTCGCGCAGCTGCCTGACGCGCTGCGCCCGCGTGAGCGCGAGCGGCGAGGGACCGGGCAGATGCGGCTGGTCGAGACGATCGTGCTGCTGCTCGCGGGGCTGCTGATGGCGATCGCGACGGTCAACGACGTCGTGCTCGACACGCACGTCAACCACCGCCTCAACGCCGACCTGCGCACGTGGCGCGCGTACACCGGCCACGATTACAAGAACGTCGGGGTCGAACAGGACGTGCTGCACTACACGACGACCGACGTCGTCTGTGGGAACACGACGCCCGGGCCGCCGAAACAGCGCACGCAGATCTGCCTGCAGATGACCGGGCCGATCGTGCACAGCCACCGCGCCGCGCGCGGCGGCTGGTACCTGCCGCCAAAGGCCGAAGACCTGCATCGCTACCGCTACGGCTGCTTCGGGGCGCCGAAGGCGGAGGGCAAGTGCTCGTGAGCGGAGGCCAAACGCCCGTGAGCCGCGGACGTCGAGGCGATCGCCCGTGAGCGCGGTGACCGCGACCGCGACGCACCCGCGCGCCGGCGCGCGCCGGCCGCCGGCGTGGTGGCCGCTCGCGGCGCTGACGCTGCTCGCCGCGGCCCTGCGTTTCGCGACGCTCGGCGAGCAGAGCTTCTGGTACGACGAGGCGTTCACGCCCGTGCACGTGCTGCACAGTGGCCTCGGCGCGACGCTGCACGCGGTCGTGCACACGGAGAACACGCCGCCGCTGTGGTACATGGTCGCGTGGCTCGACGTGCGCGTCTTCGGCGACGGCGCGCTCGCGCTGCGCTTCCCCTCGGCGCTCGCCGGCGTCGCGACGGTGCCCGTCGCGTGGGCGATCGCCGAGCGGCTCGCCGGGCGATCGATCGAGGGCCGGCCGGCGATCGGACGCCGCGCGGCGGTGATCGTGGCGGCGATCGTCGCCGTCAACCCGTTGCTCGTGTGGTACTCGCAGGAGGCGCGCGCGTACGCGCTGTTCGTCCTGCTCGCCGCGCTCGCGATGCTGTGCTTCGTGCGCCTGCTGCAGGCGCCGACGCGCGGACGGCTCGCCGCGTTCGCGGCCGCCGGCGCGCTCGCGCTGCTGACGCATTACTTCGCCGTCTTCCTGCTCGTCCCGATGGTCGTGTGGCTGCTGTGGGACGGGCGCACCCGCCGCGCGGCGCTGCCTGCGCTTGGTGCGATCGCCGTCGTCGGCCTCGCGCTGCTGCCGCTGATCTCCGCGCAGGGCGGCCACGGCACGCAGTGGATCGGCCGCTGGGCGCTGTCGAGCCGACTCGAAGCGATCCCGCGGTATTACCTGACGGGCTACTCCGGAGCTCCGCTCGGGCACGGCGTCGAGCTGCTCGTCGCGCTGCCGATCATGATCGGCAGCGCGTTCGGCGCGTGGCGGCTTTATGCGAGCCACGACGCGAGCCACGCGCCGGGCTCGCTGCCGCAGCTGCGGCGCGGGGCGTCGATCGCCTTCACGATCGCCGCGTTCGGCGCGCTCGCGCCGATCGTGCTCGTCGCGTTCGGCGTCGACTATCTCGCGCCGCGCAACCTCGTCGCCGCGATGATCCCGGTCAGCGTGCTGATCGCGATCCTGCTGATCGCCGTCGACGCCGAGCCGCCGCGGGCGCCCGTCGCCGGGCTCGGCGTGGCGCTCGCCGCGGTGATCACGCTCGCGTTCCTCGCGCTGTCGATCGACGTCAGCCTCAGCCCGCGCCTGCAGCGCGGCAACTGGCGCGGCCTCGCGCACGTGATCGAACGCGGCGGCGGCGAAGTCGCCGGCGCGCGCTCGAGCGGCGGCGAGCTCGCGATCACGACGGTCGAGCTCGGCGCGGCGCCGCTGGAGTACTACATGTCGCACCTGCGTCTGCACAACCTCGCGCCCGGCGAGCGCGTCAGGCTGAGCGAGATCGACGAGACCGGCTACGCGCCGCTGCGCGCGAGCGCGGGGCGGCGCCCGTCGCAAGGCTTCCGCCTGGTCGAACGGCGCGAGATCGACGGGCTGATCGTCTATCGCTTCGTATCCTCGGTTCCGCGCTTCGTGTCGGAGGCCGAGCTGCGGCGGCACGTGATCACGCTCGCGCACCCCGAGGTGCTTGTGCCGGCCGGCGCGCGGGTCACGATAGCTTCCGCCGGCGTGCAATGAGTTTCAAATGTCGTCGTCCGGTCAAAACATTTAAGTTCTGCGCATGGCGTCGTCGACCATAGAGGCCCGCAACGAGGCCGAGGTGGCGCTGGAGCTCGCGTGCGAGCGGCTGCTCGCGCTGCAGACCGACGGCGGCTGGTGGCAGGCGGAGCTGCAGACGAACGTGACGATGGACGCCGAGGACATGCTCCTGCGCGAGTTCCTCGGGATCCGTCGCGCCGATCAGAGCGAGCGCTCGGCCGCGTGGATCCGCTCGCAGCAGCGCGCCGACGGCACGTGGACGAACTTCTACGGCGGTCCCGGGGAGCTGTCGACGACGATCGAGGCCTATTGGGCGCTGCGCCTGGCGGGCGACGGCCCCGACGCGCCGCACATGCTCGCGGCGCGCGAATTCATCCGCGCGAACGGCGGCCTCGCGCGAGCGCGCGTCTTCACGCACCTGTGGCTCGCGCTGTTCGGGCTGTGGTCGTGGGACGAGGTGCCCTCGCTACCGCCCGAGGCGGTCCTGCTTCCGTCGTGGTTCCCGCTGAACATCTACGACTTCGCGTGCTGGGCGCGGCAGACGATCGCGGCGCTGTCGATCGTCAAATCGCACCGTCCGGTGCGCGAGCTGCCATTCGACCTCGACGAGCTGCGCGTCGCCGCCGAGGAGCCGGCGCCCGCGCCGCTGTCGCCGCCGGCGCGCGTGCTCGCGCTGCTCGACCGCGCGCTGCGCGGCTACGAACGCCGGCCGATCGGCCTGTTGCGCCGGCTCGCGCTCGTGCACGCCGAGCGCTGGATCGTGCGCCACCAGGAGGCCGACGGGTCGTGGGGTGGGATCCAGCCGCCGTGGGTGTACTCGCTGATCGCGCTGAGCCTGTCCGGTTACCCGCTCGAGCACCCGGTGATGCGCCGCGGTCTCGACGGTCTCGACCGCTTCATGGTCGAGGACGAGGACGACGCGCGCGGCGTCGGCGCGCCGCCCGGGCGCAGCCGGCGCCTGGAAGCGTGCCAGTCGCCGGTCTGGGACACGGCGCTGGCGATGATCGCGCTGAGCGACGGCGGGCTCGAGGACGACCACCCGGCGCTGCTGCGCGGCGCCGAGTGGCTGCTCGGCAAGGAGATCACCGACCGCGGCGACTGGTCGGTCGCGCGACCGAAGCTCGAGCCCGGCGGCTGGGCGTTCGAGTTCGCGAACGTCAACTACCCGGACGTCGACGACACGGCCGAGGTCGTGCTGGCGCTGCGCCGCGTCAAGCCGGACGCGCGGATCGAGGGCGCGATCGAGCGGGCGACGCGCTGGCTGACGGGGATGCAGAGCGCGAACGGCGGCTGGGGAGCGTTCGACGCGGAGAACACGCGCGCGCTCGCGCGCCAACTGCCGTTCCTCGACTTCGGCGAGGTGATCGACGAGCCGAGCGCCGACGTCAGCGCGCACGCGCTGGAGATGCTCGCCGCGCTCGGGCTGCTCGAGACGCCGGCGGCGCGCCGCGGGCTGCGCTGGCTGCTCGCGCAACAGGAGCCGCGCGGCTCGTGGTTCGGGCGCTGGGGGATCAACCACGTGTACGGCACCGGCGCGGTCGTGCCGGCGCTCGTCGCCGCGGGCGTCGATCCGCGCGAGCCGAGCATCAGGCGCGCGGTCGAGTGGCTGCTCGCGCACCAGAACGACGACGGCGGCTGGGGCGAGGACGCGCGCTCATACGACGAGGAGGAGTGGATCGGCCGCGGTCCGAGCACGGCGTCGCAGACGGGGTGGGCGCTGCTCGCGCTGCACGCCGCCGGCGAGCGCTCGGAGGCGATGCAGCGCGGGATCGACTGGCTCGTGCGCACGCAGCGCGCCGACGGCGGCTGGGAGGAGCCGCAGTACACGGGCACGGGCTTCCCGTCGGACTACTACATCAACTACCACCTGTACCGGCTCGTCTTCCCGATCATGGCGCTCGGGCGCTGCCGGCCATGACGCCGTCGCGACGATGATGCTGCTCGCCGACGCCGCGCCGCAGGCGCCGAGCGCAGGGGCGGTGATGGCGCGCGCGGAGAGCGAGAACTTCCCGGTCGCCAGCCGCCTGCTGCCGCGCCGTCAGCGCGAGCACCTGCTCGCGGTGTACGGCTTCGCGCGCCTCGTCGACGAGCTCGGCGACAGCGCGCCGGGTGACCGGCTGGCGGCGCTCGACTGGCTCGAAGGAGAGCTCGACGGCGCGTTCGAGGACCGCGCCGAGCACCCGCTGATGCGCCGGCTCGGGGTGACCGTGCATGCGTGCGGCCTGTCGCGCGAGCCGTTCGCGCGCCTGATCGAGGCGAACCGGACCGACCAGCGTGTCAGCCGGTACGCGACGTGGGAGCAGCTGCGCGCCTACTGCGCGTTGTCGGCCGACCCCGTCGGGGAGATCGTGCTGGGGGTCTTCGGCGCGGCGACGCCCGAGCGGATCGCCTGCTCGGACTCGATCTGCACGGCGCTGCAGCTCGCCGAGCACTGCCAGGACGTCGCCGAGGACTTCCTCGCCGGCCGCGTGTACCTGCCGGCCGAGGACATGGAGCGCTTCGGCGCGAGCGTCGCCGACCTCGATCCCGCGGTGCGCGCGGGCCGCGACGAGCGTCCGCTGCACGACGTGCTCGCGTTCGAGGTGCGCCGCGCGCGCGGCCTGCTCGCCGACGGTGCGCCGCTGATCGCGACGCTGCGCGGGCGCGGGCGCGAGCGGATCGCGGTGGCGGCGTTCGCGGCCGGCGGTCACGCGGCGCTCGAGGCGATCGAGCGCGCGCGCTACGACGTCCTCTCGGGACCGCCGCGGGCGGGACGCTGGCGCCGGCTGCTCGCGCTGCGCGCCGTGCTCGCAGCGTCGCCGTGAGCGCGGCGCTGTCGACGGCGCGGGCGTACGACCGCTGCGAGGCGATCACGCGCGAGCAGGCGGCGAACTTCTACTACGGCATCCGCCTGCTCGCGCGCGAGCGCCGCCGGGCGATGTGCGCGGCGTACGCGTTCGCGCGCCGCATCGACGACGTCGGCGACGGCGAGCTCGAGCGCGAGCGCAAGCGCGAGCTGCTCGGCGTGGCCGCGATCCAGCTCGCGCAGCTCGAAGCGAGCGGCGCGGCGCCGGCGGACGCGGCCAACGACCCGGTGCTCGTCGCGCTGGCCGACGCGCACGCGCGCTTTCGCCTGCCGCCGGGCGCCCTCGGCGAGCTGATCGACGGCGTGCGGATGGACGTCGACGGCGTCTCGTACGAGCGCTTCGATGATCTCGTGCTGTACTGCCGGCGCGTCGCCGGCGCGATCGGGCGCGTGTGCGTGGCGATCTTCGCCACGCGTGACGGCGGCGGCATCGAAGGCGATCCCGACCGGCCGCGCGTGGAAGCGCTGGCCGACGACCTCGGCGTGGCGCTGCAACTGACGAACATCCTGCGCGACGTCCGCGAGGACGCCGACAACGGCCGCGTCTATCTGCCGGCGGAGGACCTGCGGCGGTTCGGTCTGCTCGACGGCGCGGCGGCGCTAGGAGGGGATCGGGATCGGGAGGAAGACGACGTGCCCGCGGCTGCGCTCCTGCGTGCGAGGCTGGCAGCGGCCGGCCCGAGCGGCGAAGAGCGTCTGCTCTCGCTCGTGCGCTTCCAGGCCGAGCGCGCCGAGCGCTGGTTCGAGCGCGGGATCGCGCTCGTGCCGCTGCTCGACCGGCGCAGCGCCGCGTGCGTCTCGGCGATGGCCGGGATCTACCACAAGCTGCTCGAGCGGATCGAGGCGGACCCCGAGCGCGTCCTGCGCGAGCGCGTCTCGCTGTCGGGCGGCGAGAAGGCGTGGGTCGCCGTGCGCAGCATCGCGACGGGGCGCGCATGAGCGACGGGCGCCGCGTCGTCGTGATCGGCGGCGGGCTCGCGGGGATCGCGGCCGCGCTCGACTGCGCGGCGGCCGGCGCGCGCGTGACGCTCGTCGAGGTTCGCCGCCGGCTCGGCGGCGCGGCGTACTCGTTCGAGCGCGACGGCATGCAGCTCGACAACGGCCAGCACGTGTTCCTGCGCTGCTGCGAGAGCTACCGCGCGCTGCTCGCGCGGATCGGCTCCGCGCGCCACGTCGCGGTGCAGGAGCGCTTGGAGATCCCGGTGATGAGCCCCGGCGAGCCGACGGTGACGCTGCGTCGCGGCACGCTGCCGCCGCCGCTGCACCTCGCGGGCGCGCTGGCACGCTATCCGCACTTGAAGGTGACCCAGCGCTGGAGCGCCGCGCTCGCCGCGCGCGCGCTGTCGGCGGTCGATCCGGCCGACCCCGAGCTCGACCGACGCACGCTCGGCGACTGGCTGTCGGACCTCGGCCAGAGCGAGCGCTCGCTCGCGGCGCTGTGGGACCTGATCGCGCTGCCGACGCTCAACGTGCGCGCGGCCGACGCGTCGGCGGCGCTCGGCGCGTTCGTGTTCCAGACGGGGCTGCTCGCGAGCGCCGACGCCGGTGACATCGGCTTCCACGTCGGCACGCTCGCGCAGACGATCGGCGAGCCGGCGCAGCGGGCGCTGGCCGACGCCGGCGTCGAGCTCCGTCTCGGCTGGCGCGCGCAGGCGCTGCGCCGTGCCGACGGCGGCTTCGAGGTGCAGGGCGGCGTCGAGGACGGTCTCAGCGCCGAGGCGGTCGTCGTCGCGCTGCCGCACGCGCGCGCCGCGCGCCTGATCGAGCCGCTGCTCGCGCCGACCGCCGCGGCGCTCGACCAGATCGGCAGCTCGCCGATCGTCAACCTCCACGTCGTGTTCGACCGCGTCGTCTGCGAGGAGCCGTTCGCGGCGGGCGTCGGCACGCCGGTCCAGTACTTGTTCGATCGCAGCGCCGCCGCCGGCGCGCCGCCGGGCTGCCAGTATCTCGCCGTGTCGCTGTCGGGGGCCGAGCGCGAGATGGAGCTGAGCATCGATCGGCTGCGCGAGCACTACGTGCCGGCGCTGGAAGCGCTGTTGCCGGCGGCGCGCGGCGCGCGCGTAGAGGGCTTCTTCGCGACGCGCGAGCATGCAGCGACGTTTCGCGCGTCGCCGGGCGTCGGCGCGCTGCGGCCGCCGGCGCGCACGGAGGTACCCGGTCTCGCGCTCGCCGGGACGTGGACCGCGACTGGCTGGCCGGCGACGCTCGAGGGCGCTGTGATCAGCGGACATGCCGCCGCGCGCGTGGCGCTCGACGCAATCGAGCTCGCGCCACCGTCAGGGCGATCCGCGGCTTCGATGCCATCTCCCGGTTCGGCTTCGTCCCCGGCGCCGGCCGACGGCGCCGCGGCGGCGAACGCGGGCGCTGCGTGAGCCGGATCGTCGTCGCGGCGCCGCTGGCGCTCGAGCAGGCGCTGATCCGCTCGGCGGTGCGCGGCGCGAGCGTGCGCAAGACGGGAATGGGGCCGCACAAGTCGCGCGCGGCGGTCGCGTGGCTGCGCGAGGAGCGCGCCGACGCGCTGATCGTGCTCGGCTTCTGCGGCGGCCTCGACGAGCGGTCGCGGCCGGGGGAAGTGATCGTCGCCGACGAGGTCTCGACGAGCGACGACGAAGGACACGCCTCGGCGCGCGCGAGTTGCGATGGCGCCGAGCGGCTGCACGGCGCGCTCGGCGACGCCGGGCTGAGCGTGCGCCGCGGGCCGATCGTCGCCGTCGGCAAGATCGCGACGGGCGAGCGGCGCGAGCAGTTGCGAGCGGCGGGTGCGCTGGCGGTCGACATGGAGTCTGCGTGGCTCGCCGAGGCGGCCGCGGGGCGGCCGTTCGCGGTCGTGCGCGTCGTGCTCGACAGCCCCAGCCACGAGCTGTTTCGCGTGCAGGCGCTCGGCGGCGCGGTGCGCGCCGCGCGCGCGTTGCGACGGGCTTCGGCGGTCGCGCTTCAGTACTGGGACCCGGCGGGCTAAGGTACGCAAATGGCGGTACGGGTCAGGCAGAGCACGCGCATGGGCTGGTACCTGATGCGCCAGCGCCTTGCCAAACGCGAGAAGTTCCCGCTGATCGTCGAGCTCGAGCCGCTGTTCCAGTGCAACCTGGCGTGTTCGGGTTGCGGCAAGATCCAGCACCCCGAGCACGAGCTGCGCCGTCGGATGCCGGTCGAGCAGGCGATCGGCGCGATCGAGGAGAGCGGCGCGCCGATGGTCTCGATCGCCGGCGGCGAGCCGCTGATCCACCCGGAGATCCACGTGATCGCCGACGAGCTGATCAAACGCAAGAAGTTCGTCTACCTCTGCACGAACGCGCTGCTGCTGGAGAAGAAGCTCGAGAACTTCAAGCCGAGCCCGTACTTCTCATGGGCGGTGCACATGGACGGCTTGCAGGAGCGCCACGACGCGTCGGTCGAGCGCGAGGGCGTGTTCGTGAAGGCGGTCGCGGCGATCAAGGCGGCGAAGGCGGCGGGCTTCCGCGTGACGACGAACACGACGTTCTTCACGCAGGACTCGCCGAAGACGGTGCGCGAGGTGCTCGACTTCCTCAACGACGACCTCGAAGTCGACGAAATGATGATCTCGCCGGCATACGCGTACGAGAAAGCGCCCGACCAAGAGCACTTCCTCGGCGTGACCGAGACGCGCAAGCTGTTCAGCGAGGCGTTCGCGGACGGGCGGCGCAAGAAGTGGCGCCTGAACCACAGCCCGCTGTTCCTCGACTTCCTCGAGGGCAAGGCCGAATTCGACTGCACCGCGTGGGGGATCCCGAGCTACTCGCTGTTCGGCTGGCAGCGCCCGTGCTATCTGATGGCCGACGGCTACACGGAGACCTACAAAGAGCTGATCGAGACGACCGACTGGAGCAAGTACGGTCGCGGCAAGGACCCGCGCTGCGAAAACTGCATGGCGCACTGCGGCTACGAGCCGACGGCCGTGCTGCAGACGACCAGCTCGCTGCGCCAGTCACTCCGCGCGATCGCCGGCTGAGCGACCGGCGCCGGCGCCGGAGGCGTCGCTGGCGCCGTCCTCGATCCGCGCGTTCGCGCCGAGCGCTCGCTCGCTCGCGTCCAGCGCGCGATCCTCGCGCCGGCGCTCGACCGAGGACTCGGCGCGGATCTCGCGCCAGGTCAGGCCCTCGCCGAGCAGCGCCGGGACGCCGAGCGCGAGCGCGGTGAGCACCTCGACGGCCTGAAGGATGATCCCGTAAGCGAGGCCGGGGCCGCCGCCGACGCCGTACGCGGCGAGCACGACGAGGCACGCCGCTTGGAAGACGCCGACGTTCGACGGCGTCGCCGGCAGGATCGCGCTGACGTTGACCGCCAGCAGCACCGCGGCGGCCGCGGCGAGACCGGCCTTGTACTGCAGCCCGAGCGCGAGGATCACCATGTAGCAGGCGAGCCACTGCAGCGCCCAGGCGGCCAGCTGCGCGATCACCGCGGCGGCGCCGTAGCGCGGGCGCGCGAACACGACGAGGCCGCGCCGCGCGAGCGCGAGCAGGCCGGCGAGCGTGCCGGCGACGCGCGCGATCCGCGGCGATCGCGCGTGGCGGGCGCGCTCGAGCAGTCGCGGGCCGGCGATCACGAGCGCGCAGATCAACAGCGGCACGGCGATCGCGGTCGCGATCCCGGCCGGGTGGCCGCTGAGCAGCGGGACGCTCGAGAACGTCACGCCGGCGAGGATCGCGAGCGCGAGCAGGTTGATCAGCGTCTGCGAGAAGACCGTGCCGGCGACGACCGGGATCTGGCGCCGGTTCGAGCCGTGCAGGCGGCGTGTCAGCACGACGACGCGCGCCGCCTCGCCGACGCGGCCGGGCACGACGGCCGAGCCCATCACGCCGATCATCGTCGCGCGCGTCACCGGGATCCACGGGATCCGCGTCTCGGGCAGCGCCGCGCTGAGGACCGCGTGCCAGGAGATCGAGCGCAGCACGAGCGAGCAGGCCATCAGCGCGAACGCGAGCGCGACCCAGCCCGGCTTGGCGGTGACGAGCGCGTGACCGATCTTGTGCAGGCCCAAGCGCGAGAGCGCGAACGTGAGCAGGCCGGCGAGCAGGACGACGGCGACGAGCAGGCTGAGACGCCTGCGACCGACCCACCGGTGCGCGGGCGGCGGATTCTCGCTGGCGCCCATCGTCGTGGGTCTATCAAAGAAGGCCACGACGATCCTGCGACGGGGCGGCGCTGCGAGCTTCGGCGCCACCCGGGCCGTCAGCGGCTCGCCCGACCTCCGCGTTGCAGGCGCGGCGGCGTGTACTCGACGATCGCCGGCTGCGATGGGCGCGCGACCGCGGCCGGGGGAACCCGGCGCAGCGCTTCGGCCGGAGTCGTCACGCGCGCGCTGAGGATCGCGATGTCGTCGCGCACGCGCTCGTCGAGCTCGATCAGCGCGAGCAGCGCCTCGATTGTCTCGTGCGCCGCCTCCGGCGCGCTGCGGCGCAGCTGCGCGATCATCTGCTCGGCGGTCAGCGTGAAGCTGGGGGCGTGCGCCTCGAGCAGGCCGTCGGTGTAGAGCGCGAGCGAGTCGCCCGGCTCGAGCACGGTCGCGGCCTCGCCGATCTGCGGGTCGTCGAACACGCCGAGCAGCGCACCGCGCTCGCCGAGCTCGAGTGCGCTGCCGCCGCTGCGCGTGAGCAGCGCCGCCGGATGCCCGGCCGAGGCGACCTTGACCGCCACCTCGCCGCCGTTCGGACGCAGGTTCACGAGGATCGCGGTCGCGAAGCGTCCGTCGAAGTCCTGGTCGAGCATCACCTCGTTGACGCGCGCGAGAACCGCGCTGGGGCTATCGGCGTCGCGCGCGTAGGCAACCGTCGTGTGCCGCAGGAAACCGGTCAGCGCGGCGGCCTCGGCGCCCTTGCCGCAGACGTCGCCGACGACCAGCCAGCAGCTGCGCTCGTCGCCGAACGCGTCGTAGAAGTCTCCGCCGACTTCGCTGCCGGCGCCGAGCGGGCGGAAGAAGCTCGCGAGCTCCAATCCCGGGATCGCCGGCAGCACCGAGGGCATCAGGCTGCGCCGCAACGTCTGCGCGACGTGCGTGCGCTCCGAGTACAGGCGCGCGTTGTCGAACGCGAGCGCGGCGCGCCCGCTGAGGTCTTCGAGCACGTTGAGCACGCCGCGTCCGTAGCGTGCCTCGCTGTGCACGTGCAGGAACGAGATTGCGCCGTGGATGCGCCCGCGCGCGATCATCGGAAACACGGCGGCGGAGCGATAGCCGGACTCGCGCATGAACCGCTGGTGCTCGTCGCTCTGCGCCGCCGCGGCGAGCGCGCCGGCGTCGGACAGGTCCTCGATGACGAGCGGCTCGCCGCTCGCGAACACGCGCGCGACCGGATGCGTTCCCTCGAGGTCCAGCGGGATCTCGCGGCGCATCCGTTCGACGCCCGTCGCGATCGCGGGCTCGAGCGAGGCGGCGACCGTCTCGCGGATCGCGCCATCGTGGTCGAGCAGGTCGATCACGCACAGCTCGGCCAGCTCGGGCACGGCGGCGCGCGCGAGGTTGCGCAGCGACTCGGCCGGGTCGAGCGAGCTGTCGAACGTCGCCGTCGCGTCGATCAGGAAGTTCAAGCGGCGACGATGCTGGCGCACGCCGTTCAGCGCGAGGTGGATCACGACGCTGGTCAGCGCCGCGAGCACGATCCCGACGCACGCGACGGCGCCGAAGATCTCGGGCACGCTTTCGTAGGTCAACGGCAGCAGGAACGCGACGAGCGCGACGAGCATCACGATCACGAAGCGCCGTAGCGGCTGGAAGCCGGCGGCATGGCCGATCGCGAACAGGTAGATCAGCGCGAACGGGCTGCTCGCGCCGCCGGCGGACGCGCACAGGATCGCGATCAGCACGACGCCCCAGAGCTCGCCGGCGAACGCCAGCAGCAAGCCGCCGCGACCGCGCCGGGCCATCAGCGCGAGCGCGAGCGCGATCAGCACCGCGTCGACGCCGACCGCGGCGACGGCCTCCGGCGCTCGCACGTGGGGGATCAGCAGCGCGGTCGCGCAGAGCATCGCGCCGACGAGGTAGAGCCCGGCCTCGGAGAGGATCGCGGCACGCACTTCGCGGCCACTGAGCGACTCCCCGGGCGTCTCGCGGTCCAGGAGCGTTCTCGAAGTCGGACCTCTCTGCGTCATCCTCACTCCCCCAAACGGGCCGCCGCCGGGCAGGGCGCCCGCCGGGGCCGGTCACTGCAGCTTCTACGCCTATCGTAGGCGCAAGCGCAGGTGCGCGCAGTGCTTGCAGCGAGGCGTGCGATGCGTGCTGCGTCAGACTCGCGCCGAACCCCGTCATCGAGAGCGGCGGTGGGAGACGAGCTCGTGCCGCACCTGCGCGGCGCGCTCGACAACGACTGCCCACAGCAGGAGATCGCCGCGGCGATCGTGCGCAGCGCGATCTACTGCGGCCTGCCCGCGGCGATCTCTTACGCGGGCGAGGCGCCGAGGTACTCGGCGCGCAGCCAGTCGACCGTCGCCTGCAGGCCGGCGGGGTAGTCGACGCGTGGCTCCCATCCGAGCGTCTCGCGCGCTTTGCGGTTGCAGAAGTCCTGGTCGGTGCCGAGCACGTGGACGGCTTGGCGCGAGAGCAGCGGCGGCACGCGCAGGCCGGTCGTCCTGCGCAGCAGGCGATAGCCGTGCTCGAGCGAGAAGCCGACTCCGTTGGCCATCCAGTAGGGCATGCTCCAGCGGACCCTGGAGCAGCCGAGGCCCTCGGCCAGCCCGTCGGTGAACTCCCGCCAGGTGACGTCTAGCCCGTCGCTGACGTTGAACGCCTGGCCCGGCGCGGCGTCGTGGCGCAACGCGAGCAGCGCGGCGTCCATCAGGTTGTCGACGTAGCAAAGTCCGGCGACCGAGCGGCCGCCGCCGACGAGCAGCATGTTGCGCGAGCGGATCGCGCGCGCGATCTCGCCGACGACGTCGATCGAGCCCGGTCCGTAGACGGTCGACGGGCGCAGGATCACGGCGTCGAGCGCGTGCGCGGCCTCGGCGCGGCGCACCTCCGCCTCGGCGTCGAGCTTGGTCTGCGCATACCAGTTGCGAAACCGGCTGCCGGCATGGTTCTCGTCGATCGCGGAGCCGCCTGGATAGCCGTAGACGTCGGTCGTGCTGAAGTGGATGAAGCGCTGCACGGATGCTCCGACGGAGGCCTCGAGCAGGCTGCGCGTGCCGTCGACGTTGGTCTTGGTGATCTCGTCGGTCGTCGCCCAGTCGGACACGAGCGCGCCGCAATGGAAGACGTAGTCGCAGCCGTCGACGGCGCGCGCGAGCGAGCGCTCGCTCGTCAGGTCGCCGACGGCGATCTCGACGTCGAGCCCGTCGAGGTGTGAGGTGTCGCTGCTTGAGCGCACGAGGCAGCGCACGGCGTGTCCCTCCTGCACGAGTCGCTTCGCCAGGCGCCCGCCGATGAAGCCGCTCGCGCCTGTCACGAGACAGACGTCGTCGCGCGCCGGGTCGATCGGGGCGCCGCGAAGCGGCGTCCAATCGCTCGCGGGGGCATCGTCGGCGGGGACATCGCGTGCTGCGCGGCGACGCAGCGTCGCCGTGGCGATGTCGCGCACGAGCGCCCAGTTCTTGCCGCCTGAGCCTTCGCAGTCGGCGAGCACCGCGTCGAGCGCCGTGAGGAAGCTCTGCGCCTCGCGCTCTGAGAGCGTCAGCGGCGGCAGCAGCTTGATCACGTCGTTCTTGCCGGCGGCCATCGTGATCACGCCGTGGTCGCGGTGCAGCGGGATCACGACCAGCTGCGGGAACAGCCCCTCGCTCGCCATGTGGATCAAGCGCCAGTTGAGCTTGGCGACGCGCGAGCTCGGCGCGCGCAGCTCGATCCCGATCATCAGCCCGCTGGCGCGAACCTGCTTGATCATCTCGCGCCGCGCCTGCAACTCGGCGAGCCCGTCGCGCAGCAGCGCGCCGATCTTCGCCGCGTGCTCGACGAGGCGATCGCGCTCGATGATCCGCATCGTCGCAAGGCCGGCGGCCATCGACAGGCGGTTGCGCCCGAACGTCGACTGGTGTACGTAAGAGCGCTCGAGCGTGCCGACGGCCTGCTGGTAGATCTCGCGCGTCGTGACCATCGCGGCGACCGGCATGTAGCCGCCGCTGAGCGCCTTGCCGATCAGCACGAAGTCGGGTTCGAGACGCGAGTGCTCGAGCGCGAACCAGCGACCGGTGCGCCCGAGCCCGGTCTGGATCTCGTCGGCGACGAACAGCGTGCCGTGGTGGCGGCACAGCTCTTGCGCGGCGTGCAGATAGCCGTCCGGCGGGAGCGTCACCTCGCGGCCCTGGATCGGCTCGACGATGAACGCGGCGACGTCGCCGGCGCGCAGCTCGGCCTCCAGTCGCGCGAGGTCGCCGAACGGCACGCGCTCGCAGCCGGGCAGCAGCGGACCGAAGCCCTCCTTGAAGAACTCGTCGCCGACGATCGAGAGCGGTCCGAGCGTGACGCCGTGGAAGCCGCTCTCGCACGAGATCAGGCGCGGCCGGCGCGTCGCGGCGCGCGCGAACTTGATCGCCGAGTCGACCGCCTCGGCGCCGGTGCTCGTGAAGTACACGGCGTCGAGCGCGCCGGGCAGGCGCCGCGAGAGCGCTTCGGCGAGCATGCCGGCCAGCGGCGAGTAGTGGATCTGCACGCCGTCGGCGAGATCGGCGGCGAGCGTCGCGTGCAGTACCTCGCGCACGTCGGGATGGTTATGGCCGAGGCTCGCGAAGCCCTCGCCGGTGTGGAAGTCGAGATACGCGCGTCCCGCGCGGTCGTACAGGTATGAGCCCGACGCGGTCGCGTACTCCTTGTCAAAGCCGATGATCCGCAGCACGTCGACGAGCGAGGGATCGAGATGTCGCGCGGCGAGCCGCAACGTCTCGTCGGCGCGCGCCGACACCTCGGCGAGGACGCCGAGTGAGTCGATGGCAGGGGCGGTGTCGGGGATGGCGCTCATCGCGATCGTGCAACCCCGGCCCGCTCGTGCTCGGGAGTTTGCGCTGGGGAGCGTAGCTACTGGATCGCCTCAGGCGGTATCCGCGCCGCCGCCATGTCGACGCGCCGACCGCGCATCGGGACGTCCTCCTCGAGCAGTCGCGCGCGCTGCTCGGCGCCCTTCGGCCAAGTGCCGTCGCTGCGGACGACGCGCCACCACGGGACGTCGGGCGGCATTCGCGAGAGCACGCGTCCGGCGTGGCGCGGCGCGCCGGGCGACAGGTCGCCGTATGTCGTCACGTACCCCGGCGGTACGCGTCGCACGCGGTCGAGGATCGTCGCTGCGCTGAGCGCCATGTCAGCATTCTGCTCGACGTCGGCGGTCGCGACGCCGGCGTTCGGCCGCTGCGATCTAGATGAGATGACGGCGGAGGGCCGATCGTCGGCGAGGATCGCTCGACCTCCGCTGTACTCTCTGGCTTCGACGATGCGCGACGGGATCGCCAGACGCGCGCTGCGCCGCTCCGTTCCGGCGCGGCTGCGTTCCGAGATCTATCGGCTCAGGATGCGGGGCGTGAGGGGATACGCGAGGTCGAAGCTGGCCGCTCGCGGCGGCGGTGCGGCGAGTCGGCCGCGTGCGAACGCGCCGTTCGACATCGGCGCCGCCGTTCCGATTGTCCTGCATGCCTCCACGGTTCACGGCATCGAATCGCATCTGCGCGAGACGGCCAAAGGAGCGGGGTCGGAGCTCGACGTCTTCATCGAGCTGGCACATGGTCACGAGACCTTCGTCGACGTCGGCGCTGGCGCGGGCGTCTTCTCTGCGGCGTTCTGCGCGGCGACCGGCGAGCGAGCATTCGCGTTCGAGCCGTCGCCCGAGATGTTCGATCGGCTGACGTCGCTCAGCGAGCTCAATCCCAGTTTCGAGATCATGCGGCTGAACGTCGCGCTCGGAGACGAGCCGGGCACGCGGGCCGTCGAGTCGCATGGTCCGCAGTACCGAGGCGTCTCGGCCGCCGCCGACGGCGGCGACGCGATGACCGTGGAGACACTCGACGAGTTCGCCGAGCGCAACACGCTGAGCCCCGACTTCGCGAAGATCGACGTCGAGGGGATGGAGCGCGAGGCGCTGCGCGGCGGCATCCTGACGTTTTCCGAGCACGTCGACACGCTCATGCTCGAGGTCCATCCACGAATCCTCGGGTCGACCGATGCGGTGGCCGAGGTCGAAGGCCTCCTGCGCGAGATCGGATTCGACCTGTTCACGCTCGAGCGCGTGCCGATAATGGACCTTGCTCGACATGCCGAACGTCGTGGCGGGCAGTTGGCGCGGGCGGTGAACATCGTGTGCACGAAATCGTCCCGTTCAGCGGCCATGTAGGAGTCCGTTCGCGGATTCTCGCTGAGCCTCCGCCTACCGCGGCGCTGAGGCGCAGTGCACAGCAACGCAGTGCTCAGCAAGCGAGCACGTGAGAGCTGGTGCGCTTCGCGCACTCACCCGGCGCTACCGCCGGTGAGCCAGAGGGCGTCGCCTCGCCTCGGCATACAGCGGCTCAGGCGCCATGTCGAGGCCGTCATCCGGCCAGACGATCGTCCCCGCTTCGACCTGCACCTTCGCGAAGCGCGCAGGGTCACGCAGCGGCTCGAACACGCCCGTCCACTCGTCGTCGCCGAAGCTGACGTCGCCGACTGTGCCGTCCTCGAACGTCAGGCGCAGGTCGTGCTCGCCGATTACCTCGACGCCCGTGACGTCGACGAGTGGGGGAATGTCGGTCACGGTTCGATGTTAGGGGAGAGGGTCGATCGGCGCTAGCGACTCATGCAGTCGGGCGCCGAATGTCAGATGCGTCTGGGGGGACGCAGTCTGTGCGTGAGGGAGGAGCCTTGAGTTACTCCACCCGGTCGACGCGGACAGGCGTTCCATCCGGGCGTATGAACGAGATGTCGATCCCGAGTCGCATCGCGTTGGCGATGTTGGCCAGTTGGCCGAGCGTCAGGTTGCGACGGCCGGCTTCGACGGCGGAGATGTAGGACGGCGAGACCCCAAGGCGCTCGGCGACCTCGGCTTGGGTGAGCCCGAGCGCCTGGCGGGTGTCTTTGAGCTCACGGCCGACGACCTTCGCGTGGACCTCGGATACCGCGGTTCGCGGCACGTAACTCAGGCGGCTGTGGAGTAGTGGA
This sequence comes from Solirubrobacteraceae bacterium, assembly GCA_035486335.1. GTDB lineage: Bacteria > Actinomycetota > Thermoleophilia > Solirubrobacterales > Solirubrobacteraceae > Palsa-744. The sequence goes on along the minus strand of DATHND010000042.1, from coordinate 951 downwards.
AACTGGCGGCAACCGGCTCGGCAGCGGCGACCTCGATGACCTGAACGTGGAGGTCACCGCTGCGGTAGCCGAAGGGCAGCAGTCGTGCCCAGCGCTCGGCGCCATCAGCCCGGGTGACGCGCTCCCTGGTCTCGGGGTCGACGATCGCGAGGTCGGGATTGATCCAGTCGGCGTGCGGTCCGCAGATGCTCACGTCGTCGCCATCAGCGAGCAGCTGTGCGACAGGCGTCTCGACCCACTTTTTGGTATCTGGGTCGCGCTCGAAGGTCGTGAAGTTGACTTGGATCATCGGTGAGGCTCCCCTTCGGTATCGGTTGTGCAGGTTGACCTCTTGAGTCAAGATGCTACCACGCCGTACGGAACACACGGCGGCATCTCAGAACTCGCCGGGACGCAGGATCTCGCCTCTCTCCAGCATGAGCCGCGCTCTGTCCGCCAGTGCCCGCGCGCGGTCGGGCAGGAGGAACCGAGTGCCCAAGCACGGCGAGTCGCTGCATCACACCGCTTCCGCCTTCGACGATCAGCCACGCCTTCGCGAGGCGCCGGGCGACAAGCCGCCCGTTCCAACCGGTGTCGTTGAGCACGCGGGGCCGCCCCTTAATCGGCGTCAGGTTCGGGATCGCGACCGTGACCGTATGTCCGGACGTGCCGCATCGAGCAAGATCGCGGCATCCAACGGCCAGCCGTGGAGATAGAACTCGGTGTCAGCGCAGGAGACGAAGCCGACGCCCACGATCCCCGGATACGCAGTTATCTGGGTGACCACGCCGCCCCACTCAGGCGTCAGGCCAGGAAGGCCGGTCGCGCTATCGGCGGACTGCCGTCGATCGAAACCGCTGGCACATCAGCCTCAGTAACCGCAGCGGCTGACTGCGCTCGACTGTTCTGCCTGTTAGATTCTCGCGCCTGATGGGCTCACTCGCGCGGTCGTTGCTCGTCGCATTGGCTGTA